>CAOJZZ010000027.1 GCA_948466315.1 uncultured Mycoplasmatota bacterium
ATCTACACCCTTGTAGACACTCTTTCCCTACACGACGCTCTTCCGATCTAATTACAATATGTTCAACAAGAAGTAAAAGATTTAGAAAAGAAATACTTTGATTTACGTGAAAAGAAAACCTTAGAAAATCTAGATATTTATAAAGAAAAAATAAAAGATTACAATGGAACCTTAGGTCTAATTATGGAAGTAAAAAACAAAGATATTAATTTATTGAAAAGTATTGCTGATAACTTAGTAAATAGTATGAAAGAAGGATTTGTCTTATTTGCTAATGTCAAAAATGATAATTCTGTTAACTTCATCGCTCGAAGCAACTGTTCTATTAATGCTGGCCTAATAGTAAAAAAAGCATCTGTTGAAGCTTCAGGAAATGGAGGAGGTAGTCCTACTTTTGCCCAAGGTGGAGGAAAAAACACAGAAAAATTACAAGAAATATTATTTTTAATAGAAAACGAGCTAAAGAATGAAAAATAATTATTTACTAGAAGGAGAAGATTCTATTTCTCTACAACAAACTATCAAAAATATTATTTTAGAAAACGACTTTAATGATGTTCCTATCAGTACTTACGACTTGGATGAAATTCCCTTAGAAAAAGCACTAGAAGATTTAGATACCTATGGTTTATTTTCTACTAAAAAAGTTATTATTATTTCTTCTATAGAAAATATAAATCAAGAAGAACAAAAAAAAGCTATTAAACATTTATATGAGTATATCAAAAATTATAACCCCGAATACTTATTAATTATTACTGCTAGAAAGCTAAATAATACTCTAAAAATAACTAAAGAGTTAAAAAAAATCACTGAATACATAAAAACAACAATAAATATTGAAAAATTAGTTAAAGAAGAATTAAAAGATTATAAATTAGAAAATGGAACTATCAAGTATTTAATTGAAAGATGTAAAGAAGATATTACTAAAATTTATAATGAATGTAACAAACTAAAAAACTATAAATTAGAAACAAAACAAATTAATAAAAGCGATATTGATGAACTAGTACCAGAAAAGTTAGGGGATTCTACTAATCTTACTTTTGCTTTTTCTAGAAGTTTAGCAGAACGTAATAAAAAAGAAGCTTTAGAAAAATATCAAGAATTATTAAATTATAATATTGAGCCACTATCTATTATCGGTCTCTTAGCCAGTCAAGTACGCATCATGTATCAAGTAAAAGTATTAGAAAAACAACATTTAAAAAGCGAGGAAATAGCTAAAATACTCCAAGAAAAATCTAGTTATCGTATAACTAAAACTAAAGAATTAACTAAATACTATTCTGAAAAAGAACTTCTAAATTTAATGATTTCTCTAGCAGATATTGACTTTAAAATTAAAAGTAGTGAAGTTGATCCCAATTTTTTAATAGAAGTATTTATTCTAGGAATATAAATAAAAAGTATTTAAAATTGATATGAACCTCATTTCTTGGACATAGAAATGAGGTTTTTGTATGAGCAAATTAAGTTATGAAGATAAAATAAATAATATAATTTTAATGATTTTTGTTGATGTTTATTATTTAGAATTGAATTCAAATAAAAGAATACTCAAACCATAATAAACGCAGAAAAAAATAATTAACGAAACTCCAAGTAAAATAAAGATATTCATATTTAGTTATCGTTTAAAGATATAAAATTTGTCTTAATGTTTTCAATTTATTAACGATTTTTTTATTTTGAAACCTTCATTTATAAGAAAATTTTCATGCGTTTATCCTGAACTCAAACTGATTTTTAATTGCATATAATTATAAAATATGTTAAAATATGCAAAAAAAGAGGTAACTATATATAATTATATAAATAAAAGTAATAATTTTTATATCAATACCTCTAACAATAACTACTTTACACTAACAAGATATATTAATATTCCTAGCTATCAAAGTAAAATATTTCAAAATCAATTGAACTTAATACAAAGTATGAAAATAATTTCAATACATTTAAATATATATCTAATAGATGTAATTGATTAAATCAATATAAAATAATTATAGTCGTAAACTAACTAGCAATTACATCCAATCTCAGTACAATAAAAATATATAAATATAGTACCCTAGAAAGGACCTTTTAATGAAGAAAATAACTTATATAAATAAAGATTTTTTCAAAACTAATAAAAAAACCAAGTTTATTCTAGCTACACTTACTGGGACTATCTTACTTAATTCTGTTTTCTATGAAATGGAAGATTCCAAATATTACTCATATACTGCAGAAATCAAAAATTCTAGAAATTTAAGTGAATGCTTTTGCGAATATAAACCTATGAAAGATCCTTTTAATAATTTTGATAAAATTCTCTGGGATAAGAGATTTGAAAATAAAGAACCAAGGGCATATTGTCCAAGTTATCTAGATTATAATATAGTAAAAATAATTATATTTAGAGGTGCTTCTAAAGCAACACACTATCGCATTAAATTTCAAGAAACTACATTAGAATGGGATGAGTTACCAGATGATAATGTTATTATGTTTAACATCGAAGATATTCCGGAAAAAATGCGTTATAATCAAGATATTAATATTCAATTTGGTACTTATAATCAATCTTTAAATAAAATAAAGGAAAACCATTGTGAATCTTTAACTCGTACTATTGATTCTAAAGATAAAATAACAGAACACAAAAAAATACACAATAAAATAATGACAATTGCGAATAAAATTGTAAATAAAAATGATTCAGATTTTGAAAAAGTAAAAAAAATATATGATTATTTAATTAATCATACAGAATATAGGTATTCAAAAGAAGGTATTTATGAGCAATCTTTATATAAAAAATATTATATGGATTGTGCTGGATACGCTGAATTTATGAATTTAGCCTTGAATAGTGTTGGTATAGAGTGTTTTTCTGTTCTAGACGATACTCATTGTCATGTTTGGAATATAGTAAAAGTTGATGATAAATATTATCATTTAGATGCAACTTACAGTGATACAAGTAGTTGGGAAAACACTTCTCGGTATAGATATTTTTTAGTTTCTGATAGTTTTATGGCTGCAGACCATAGATTTTTCATACCCGAAAAAGATGTAAAATGTAATAATATTTACGATTTATCAGCAGTTGCAACAGATAAAGATGTCATTCACCGTGGTTTCTTTGGAGAACAAATTAATGAAATAAAAGATAATTATCAAATTGGTGAAATTATAGATAGTGGATATTCCCTTAAATATAAATCAAGATAATAAAAAATTTAATCATCATACTTATAGAGTATAAAAAATAAAAGCAAATTAATAATATTAATAAGGTTTAATTACTTCATTCAAACAATAAGGAAAAAGTTTTCAATTTATACCTTATATAAAACATTGCAAAAGAAACAGACACTCACTGTTTCTTTATTTGTTCCAATTTATCATATACTTCTTTAAATCTTTTTTCATATCCAATATTTTTAGGAGCATAATATTTTTTGTTTTTCAATCTATTAGGTAAATACTGTTGAACGACATAAGCGCCCTCATAATCATGGGGATACTTATAATCAGGTGAATCTGTTTTAATATGAGAAGGAACTACACCCACATTACCATGTTCAATATCCTCTAGTGCTAAATCTAGTGCCACATGAGCACTATTACTTTTTGGAGATAACGCCATTTCTAATACCACTGTAGCAAGAGGTATTCTAGCCTCAGGTAATCCAACTCTCTCAGCTGCTCTAATAGCTGCATCTACCTTAGGACCAATAGTAGGATTAGCAAGACCAATATCTTCATAAGCAATAACGCTCATTCTTCTATAAATTGAATCTAAATCACCTTGAGCTATCAATCTAGCCAAATAATGTAGAGAAGCATCTGGATCACTTCCACGTATTGATTTTTGAAAACCACTTAATACATCATAATAGGCATCACTATTTTTATCAGAAAAAAAGACAGGTCTACTATTAATACTCTTAATTTTTTCCTCTGTAATTTTTTTATCATCACTAGCATAAAAAGCAATTTCTAGTAAATTATAAGCATATCTAAGATCATTTCCCGATAAGGTTGCAATTAACTTAATACTATTTTCATCTATATCAATACCTTCTAAATCAGGATGAGCTATAGCTCTTTTTAAACCATATACTATATCATCTAATTCTAATTCTTTTAATTCAAATAATTGACATCTACTTCTAATTGCTGGATTAATAGCATGATAAGGATTAGAAGTAGTCATACCAATTAAAGTAATAAGACCACTTTCAAGTTGTGGCAATAAAATATCCTGTTTATCTTTATTTAAACGATGAATCTCATCCATAACAAGAACCAAACCATCATAAATTTTAGCCTCTTCAATAACAATATCTAAATCCTTCTTAGTATTAATAACTGCATTTAAAAAGCGATAACGCATATCTAAAGAATTAACTAAGGCATTAGCTATACTAGTTTTACCAATGCCAGGACCCCCATATAAAATCATCGAAAATAAACGTTTATTTTTAACCAAATTAGTTAAAATTTTATCTTCACCCAATAAATGTCTTTGTCCTATTACCTCATCCAAAGTAGTAGGAGCAAGCTTTAAAGCTAAAGGTTTGTTCATACTAAATTTCATCCCCTTCAAAATAAATAAACAAAATTATTATTTAGATAACATCATAATTTTAACAGAAGAAACAGAAAAAGGGTAGAGTAGTATTAAGGAAAATTTTAATATTACTTAAAGATATCAAAGAAACTTTTAATAAAGAAGATTTCATCTCAATAAAGTAAAAAGAACTTGACAGTTAAATATTAAAATATTAAAATATAGTAAAATGGTAAATAGGAGAAAGATAAATAATGGAAGAAAGAAAAATGACAAAAGAAGAAGTTAGACATATAGTAAAAAATATAACACCATATCACCTAGAAGGTTGTAAAAAAGGGATTGAAATGAAAGATAGAAACATCAAAAAATATATGTGGTATGTATTAGGGTGTGCTGCATTAACTATTTCATCTGCACATTTAAGTTTGCATGACCCCTCAATGATTAGAAACTATATGGAAGGTATTGCAACGGGTATTGGAACACTTGGTATAATGGGTAACTTTCAAAGTATGCTAAATAATATGGCTCAAAAAGCAAACTTTAAAAATATATTAACTGAATATAATAATAACAATGAATTAACCAATAAAACAGAAGATAGCAAAGGACGTAGCTTATGATAGAAATTAAAGATATAATTACATTAAATGATAATAACGAATATGGAGTAGTTAGTAAAATTACAAAAGATAATACAATATATTATTATTTAGTTGATATAAACAATAATTCCAATATTAAGTTTTGTTATGAAGATAAAACTAATGATATACTTGAATTAGTAGAGATAAATGATGAAAAGCTTATTAGAAACCTAATTCTATCGTTTACTGAAAATATCAAAGATGTATTTTAACAAGATAATTAAATAAACAACAAAATCTGGCTGTTTGTCAAGTACTGTTGGTATACCAAAAACTATATCAGGCAAATCGAAATAAGAGTATCAAAAATGATGCTTTTTTTATTATGTAAGTTTAACTGTAGACACTTAAAATATAATTTTCATATCATAGAATGTTTTATTAGTCTTTTAATCTTATCAAAATATTATTTCAAATATTATAATAAATATAAATTAAATTCTTAAATTTTATCTAAACTGCTAGAAAATATATTTGAATTTATAACATTTTCATTTTATACTAAAGATGGTGAAAATAATGAATATTGAACATGCAATAAATGATTTTATTAATTACTGTATTTTTGAAAAAGGACTTTCAAACAAAACAAAAGAATCCTATCAAAACGATTTAAATATTTATAAGAATTTTTTAAATCAAAATAATATTAACGATATTAATAAAATAAATAGCAATCATATTAAAAAATTTTTAAAAGAAAGAAACACGTCTGAAAAGAGTAGTACCATTGCTCATAATTTAACAGTAATAAAAAATTTTCATGAATATCTATTTAGTCATAATATCGTTAAAGAAAATATCTCTGAATTTATAGAGCGTCCTAAACTTAAAAAAAGTCTACCTAAAACATTAAGTATAGATGACATAAACATCTTATTAGACATCCAATTGAACACAGCATTTGACTACCGTAATAAGGCTATGTTAGAATTAATGTATGGATCAGGTTTAAGAGTGAGTGAAGTTATAAATCTAACTATAAATGACATAGATATTACAAATTGCTTCATAAGAATTATGGGGAAGGGGAGTAAAGAAAGAGAAGTCCCCTTAGGAGAATATTCTATTTATTACTTAAAATTATATTTAGAAAAAAGACCTTTCATGACAAAAAAGAAAGTATGTAATAAATTATTTCTAAATAATCATGGTAATGGCATGACAAGACAAGGTTTTTTTAAAATGCTAAAGAATTTACTCCAGGAAAAAGGTTTAAATGAAAATATTTCACCCCATACTCTTAGACATAGTTTCGCTACTCATTTAATAAATCAAGGTGCAGATTTAAGAAGTATCCAAGAAATGCTTGGTCATTCAGATATTTCTACGACTAAAATATACACAGAAGTTAGCGAACAAAAAGCCTGGGATGATTATAATAAGTTTCATCCCCGTAGTCACAAATAAAGGAGAATATATTTCATGAAATTTAAAAGAATATTTTTGATGGTATTAGATTCTTTAGGAGTTGGAGAAACAAAAGATGCAGCTAATTTTTCTGATAATGGAGCAAATACACTAGGTCACATAAATGAACAATGCGATTTATTTATTCCTAATCTTAAAAAAATAGGCTTTTTAGATACTCTAAATATGAATGAAAACAACGAAGTAGAAGCATACTATACAATTGCTAGTCCTATCAATGCAGGAAAAGACACTTTAAATGGACATTATGAAATGATGGGAATTAAAAATGATGTAGCCTTTCAAACTTTCAATGAAGGCTTTACTTATGATATATTAAATGGAGTAGAGCAAGTTACTGGTAGACGTGTTATTGGGAATAAATGTTGCAACAATGATTCTATTATTCAAGAGCTAGGTGAAAGACAAGTAAGTTATGGCTCACTTATTATTTATACATCAGCAGATTCTGATCTTCAAATAGCAGCACATGAAGAATGCATACCTATATCTACATTATATCAGTATTGTGAGCGTATAAGATCGCTTACATTAAGAGAAGATTGGAGAATAGGGAGAATAATAGCTAGACCGTTCACAGGAACTCCAGGTAAATATAAATTTATCCAAAGTGGCAGAAAAGATTATGCTGTAAAACCCCCTAAAACTTCCGTTTAGACCATTTACTAAATAATAGTTATAATGTAATCGGTATTGGGAAAATAAATGATATTTTTGATGGACAAGGCATTAATAAAAACATCAAAGCTACTAATAATACCGAAGCAATTAATAAACTAACTGATATTATGGATAAAGACTTTACTGGTCTTTGTATGGTAAATCTTGCCGATTTTGATAGTTTATACGGCCATACTCGCGATGTTTTAGGATATGGACATGCAATAGAAGAATTAGATGTTGATATACCAATCATACTAAACAAATTAGAAATCGATGATTTACTTATCATTACAGCAGATCATGGTAATGATCCAACCTTTAAAGGAAATGATCATACAAGAGAGAATGTACCAGTTATTATATATAGTAGGAATTTTAAAGAGCCCAAAATATTACCACCATTTGAAACATTTGCTAACATTGGAGCAACTATAGCAGATAATTTTGATGTCGATGCACCAGATATTGGTACAAGTATTCTAGACGACTTAATCTAAAATAAAATTTTACATAAAAAAAAGGGGAGCTATGCCTCCTCTTCTTCTATTTCAGTTTCTGCTTGTACCTCATACACTGTATCCGTAATATCTCCACCAGTAGTTTCAAAACTCTCACACACAGTCTCCTTACAATCACAACACTCATCATTATTACAAGTACAACTTACTGAAATTGTTTCAAGATCACAAATCCCCTCTTCACAATTATTATGCTGACAACTATCTACATTACATTTAATCTTTGGATCTTTCTTTTTTGACTTTGACATATTTATCCCTCCAATACTATCATGTATTATAACAATATAATTATACATCCAATCGAATAATATAATTAATTTTAAGACAAATAGGTCAAGAAGTATCCACCTATAATATAATAAATCGCTTAAAATGCATTCTGTACTATATATAATCAATTAATTATACAAAAAATAAATATTTCCTAATAATATAAATCTAATATAAGATATAAAATTAATAACTTTAAGATAATATCTATAAAATTAACATTAACTAAATATAAGAATATAAAAAAGCAAATAAAGTCTATAATGATTTATTCTATTAAATAAACCATATATAACAAAATTATAATAATATTTATACATAAAAAAATATAATTATAACAAACTTAATCATTATAATTATATAAAATTATAGCAACTTTCCAACTTCCTATAATTGATATTATGTTAACTTCTATGCCTAACATCAAAAAGATTATACTACTCTTCCTTTAATCATAAAGAAAATATCAATATATAATATAATTAACTACACTTTTCTAGATTGAATTTCTGCTATTTTATCTAAAACCTCTTTAGCATTATCCTCATTAATCTCTGTGTAACCTAATTCTTTCAATGCTTGCACTTTTGCTGTATTAAGCTCCTGTGTTCTTGATAATCTTTCCTCGTTTTTATGTTCGATATCTTGCACAAACCTTTTATGAGACTCACTAAGTTTATTTTTCGAAGCTCCACCATTATTATATAGAGTCATCGCACTAAACATAATACTCTCAAAAATAAATTGTTTATCTTTATTGAACATAAATTCCATAGGATCTGTAAAACCTAAAGATTTTGACATATAAGCAAGTATATACTTTAACTCTTCAGTCATCTCCATAGATTGCAAATAATGATACAAATATAAATAGGCATTATATGTATCTTTTGTCTTATCAGAAATCAATTTCTCTTTCAACAAATTAATAATATCTGATAATAATTCTTGCTCTTTTTTATTAAAACCCTTCAAATCAGCAATTATCTCTTTATTAGAAGAATCCTTAACTCCTTCATTTAATCTTCCCTCAACATCAATAATATATTCACCAGTAATCTTAATATTTTCTAATTCTTCTATTTTTTCTATATTTAATAAACTAAGTAACTTAGCTGCTTTTTCTTTAGGCCAATTGTTAATATCATCAATTCCTAAATAATTATAAAGCATCTGTCTTGACACACCCAAATACTTCGCTAAACGTACTTTGCTAATTCCTAATTCAGTTAATATTTTATTTAATTCTTTCATTATTTTACCCTCCTAATATAATTATAGACATTAAATTGTAAATAATCAAGTGTAAATTGACACTTTTTAAATTTTGTAACCACAGTCACCTTAAAAATTATCATAAAAAATTTCTAAAGTATACTTTATATTTATCAACACATATAAAATTAAATATAATAAAATTGATTATCATATCTTAAATAATTCATACAAAATAAAAAGATAGTAATAACTATCATTAAAATAAAACAATATCAAATATTCTATAAAACTTTATCAATAATACCACCACCTATACAAGTATCATATTGATCATAAAATACAACAGATTGTCCTTTAGTAATTGCCCTTTGATTAACTTCAAAACAAACATATACCCTCTCGTTTTCTAACTTTTTAATAGTAATTTTTTGAAGACTGCCTCTAGACCGTATTTTAGCATATAACTCTAAAGGAATATCATCAACTAAAAAGTTTGTTTCTACAGCAACCAATTCTTTATGTAATAATGCTTGATTCGATCCAACAATAACTTCATTTTTACAAACATCTAAATCCAATACATATAACGGTTCTTTATAACTAATATTTAATCCCTTTCTCTGACCAATAGTATAATTCATTATCCCAAAATGTTTACCTAAAACAGTTCCATCTTCTAAACAAATATTACCAACATTCCTATTTATACCCTTAAAACCACTTAAAAACGACTTATAATCGTCATTTGGTACAAAGCAGACCTCTTGACTATCTTTCTTATCAAACACATCCAAAGAAGCTTTTTTAGCTATCCTACGCACCTCATCTTTAGATTTAAAATTACCCAAAGGAAAAATAAGACTAGGTAAAATAGTTTTTTCTATACCATAAAGAAAATAAGATTGATCTTTATCTAAATTATAAGCCCTTTTTAACAAACCATTTTCTACTCTAACATAATGACCAGTCGCTATAAAATCTGCTTGTAATATTTCCTTAGCCTTCTTATAAAAAAGACCAAATTTAAAATACTTATTACAAACTATACAAGGATTAGGAGTTCTCCCCTTCTTATAAGCATTAATAAAATTATCAACAACTATCTGTCTAAATTCTAAACAAAAATCAAAAACATAATGTTTAATACTTAATTTATCACATACCTCTTTAGCATCTCTTATAGCACTATCACTACTTTCATTATCAATCAATTTCATAGTAGCACCAACAACCAAATATCCTTGTTCTAACAAAAGCAAAGCAGCAGTAGAAGAGTCAACTCCCCCACTCATTGCAACAACAACTTTTTTTGCCATATATAATCACCAAAACAATTATACAATCCCTTTAAAATAATTGCAAAACAAATGGTACTAAAAATACCTCAATTAATGAAGCTATAATCAAAGTTATTGTAGAAAAAACTAATAGCTTTAAATATCTCCTCGTAATAAATGTTCTATTATACTCCTTCTTTCTAAAAAAGTAATTCCATAAAAGAATTGAAAAAGAAATAGAATAATAAACAACAATAAAAGTAATAATTAAAGTAATAACATGTGGAACAATATAAATCAAACTAGGTAATAATCCCCTTATATTATAAGTATATAAAATACTAGAAAAAGAAAAACCCAAAATAAAACTCTTAACAATTAAACAAATAATTACTAAAAAAATCCCAATAATAGATATACCTAAAAGCCAAATAAAAGTATTAACTAAAAGATTATTCATCAAACTAGTAGTAATAGCCTTAGAATAATCTAAGTTATCTGAATGTATGCCCTTAAAATAACTAGTAATACTAGTATTTATTAAATTTTGATTATTTTTATCTAATATTGCTATAAATAAAACACCTAGTACAAAAAAAACTATTGTAACCAATAATAATACAGATACAAGCCGTCTGCTCCTTATTCTTTTTAGTAATTTCATACATTCACCTCAATATATTTTATTATGTAATTTTATTTTCATGTCTAAAAGCATTTTACTTTTTATTACAAATATTTTATAATAATACAGTGAGGTGTTTTTTATGAGCAATAAAACTATTAAAATTGTTTCTATAATCTTAGTAATTGTTATGATAATAGGCTTCTTAAGTGTATTACTTTACATATAAAAAATAAAAGGTCTCTTCTATAAACCTTTTATTTTTTTTATTTTTAATTTTGTTACTTAGTTATATAACCTTCTATTTCTGGTATAATCTGTTCTATAAAAGCATTAGGAATATTATATTTATTAACTATATCATTAATACGCTGCGTATCTTTAGCCATATAAAGCATCAATATACCAGCAATTCTATTAGCAGTATATTGATCAAGGACTTTTCTATCTTGTTCATCTATTTTATATTTTCTAGCAAGAGAAGAAACAGGACCATATCCATATAAATAGTTGGTCAATGATTTACTAATTAATTCAACATCTCTACTACGATCTTTCAAACATACTTTAGTCCATACTTTCATTGTACCACCTCTTTCGTTTAAATATAATATCATATTTAAAACGCAAAGAAAAGAAAAAAGTATCCTTTTTCATAAATTACCAATAATATCTGAAATTCTTTCTAAAGTTTACGTTTACTTTTGAAATTGAACATTACTAGTAATAAAATTTAATCCAACACTAAAACATAATTTAAAAATAATTACTATAATATTTCCTTAATAAATTGATTATTTTCTTTTTCTTGCTTAATAGTAGTTTCTTCATCATGCCCTGGATATAATACTATATTTTCTGAATAATTATTTAAAAGTTTCCTAATACTTTCTTGCATTTCAGAAGCATTACCAGTAGGTAAATCCGTCCTTCCTATGCTACCATTAAAAATAAAATCTCCATCAAACATTACTTCATTTTCCCTAAAGTAAAAAGTAACTGAATCTTTAGAATGACCAGGTGTATATACACATTCAAAAGCAAAATCTCCAATTGTATATTCTTTTTCTTCTAAATTGCTCTTTTTAAAAATTTTAATACTTCTTTTTGTAAGAAAATTACGAAGTGCTCCAATATGATCAAAGTGGGAATGAGTAATAAGAACTGCTAATACTTTATTATTTCCAATCTCCTCTTTGATATTTTGATAATCATCGCCTGGATCAACAACCAAACATGCACCATTCTTTATCAAGATATAACAATTTTCATCTAATGCTCCTGTAACAACTTTCTTAATTTCCATAATTTATTTTTCCTTCTTTCTCTCATTCTTCAAATGTCTTACTAACATATACATAATTGTAATTAGTATCTAACTTAAACTTATAAACATAAATGCCACTTCTTAAGTTTTCAGGTATTTTCAATTGTTCTGCTCCATAATATTTTACTTCTTCTTTTAAAGTAATAGTAGATTTATTACTAGTTGCTTCTACTAATTTTTTTGTAACTCGGTACTGTGTTGTTTGTTCTTCTAAACAATATCCCTTAACATATTCACCACGTTCTGCAATATATTGATACCCACCAATACAAGTCTTTCCTAATTGGATATTAGCATTCAAAATATTTGTTGTTTCTCCAAATAATTTTTTAACTTCTACTTGTAGAGTTTCTTCTTTAAATGCATCAGGTGAAAAAGACGCAGTTTCAGTACAAATATAAGGTTCCATTGCTGTTTTTGAAAATAAATTACAGTTAGATTCATAAATCTTTCTATTAGGGACCTGTCTATAGGCAAGATATAATTTCATCTGATCATCCAAATTAGAAGAAGCCAAATCTTCTCTAATATTAGTAGCCACTTTACTATATAAATCTTGAACAATAGTCGAATCAAGAGCCAACTCTTTTTCTCCTTTATCTGTTGATACTGGGCTACACTCATCCTTTATTTTAGCAATCACTAACCTATGTTGCTGCACCATATAATAATTATATCCAGAAAGAAGTATAATTAATAAAAAGAAAAACCAAGCCAAAACGTTCCTTTTCTTCTTCCTATCAGAACCATTCAACGGTTCTTTTCCTGAACCTTGATTATTTATAGACTGACTAGTAATCTGAGAATTTATCCCAGCCTGATTAACAGTTGAATTCATCACTTGCATATTTGAATTAATAGATCCTACCTGTCCTGAAACTACATTATTAAATCCTTGTTGTTGATTAGGAACTTGCCCTAAAGAATCACCAGCAACTTGATTCTGCTGAGTATTTGAATTATTAACCCCATTATTCATTCTAATCACCTTTCCTACTATAATAAATTTTAATATATTTTTAACAATTTTACAAGAGAAGACGAAAAAAAGTTATTGCTAAGCAACAACTATATATACAGATTATCCTTGATTTTAACTATTAATAATATCTAAAAAGTTATAACAAAATATCAATTTTACTAATTTATATTTAATAACATATATTAATTAGCCTCTTCATGCTGAAATTGAGAATTATATAAATTAGCATAAAAGCCATTTTTCTTTAATAACTCTTCATGATTTCCTTGCTCAATAATATCTCCTTCGTTCATAACTAAAATTAAATCAGCATTTTTAATAGTCGATAATCTATGAGCTATAATAAAACTAGTTCTACCTTGCATCAACTTATCCATAGCCTTTTGAATTAAAATTTCTGTTCTTGTATCAACACTACTAGTTGCCTCATCTAATATTAATATCTTAGGATTAGCAAGAATCACTCTAGCTATTGTAAGTAACTGTTTTTGACCACCAGAAACATTATCTGCCTCTTCATTTAATACCATATCATAACCATCTGGCAATGTTTTTATAAAATGATCAACACTTGCAGTTTGACAGGCTTCTTTAACTTCTAAATCTGTCGCATCAAGTTTCCCATAGCGAACATTATCCTTTATCGTTCCATTAAATAACCATGTTTCTTGCAAAACCATTCCAAACAAACTTCTTATGGCATGACGATCAAATTTTGTCATATCTTTTCCATCAATCAGAATCTTACCACCATTTAATTCATAAAAGCGCATTAATAACTTAACAATAGTCGTTTTACCAGCACCTGTAGGTCCAACAATTGCAACTTTTTGACCATCCTTAATTTTAGCAGAAAAATTATTAATAATTGTTTTATTAGGTGTATATCCAAAATTAACATGAGAAAACTCAATATTACCTTGTAAATTTTTAATACTAAGGGCTTGTTTTGGTGCAGAGATTTCCTCTTCAATATTTAAAAATTCAAAAACTCGCTCACTTGCTGCTACTGCTGATTGAATATTACTCATAACCTGAGACAACTGATTTATCTGCTGTGTAAAGGTTCGTACATACTGGGTAAATGATTGAATTTCGCCAACTTCAATTCTATCTTTAATTACCATGTAGCCACCTAATATAGAAACTACAACATAACCTAAATTACCAACAAATTGCATTATAGGATGCATAGCCGTTGATAAAAATTGACTTTTCCATGCACTTTGATATAAGGTTTGATTAATATTTTGAAAAGTATCAATAGCCTTATCTTCTCCATTAAAAGCCTTAACGATATCATGACCACCATAAACTTCCTCTACATGACCATTAATATGTCCCAAATATTCTTGTTGTAAAGTAAAATACTTTTGACTCTTTTTAATAACCTGATTTAAAATAAGCATACAAAACGGAATTATCAACAATGTAACAATAGTCATAGGAATATTAATAGAAATCATCATAATTAACACTCCAATAATAGTGGCTATTCCTGTAATAATTGTAGTTATAGACTGATTCAAACACTGAGATAAAGTATCAATATCATTAGTTACAATAGACAAAACCTCACCATGCGTCTTAGAATCAAAATATTTCATTGGAATCTTATTTATTTTTTCACTAAGTCTATTACGCAACTTATAAGATATATCATTAGAAATACTACTCATAATAACACTTTGTATTCCAGAAAATAATGAACTAATAACATATAAAATTACTAATAATAATGAAGTCTTTTCAATATAAGCAAAATCCATTCCACCAGAGTTTGAAATTTTCTTCATTAAACCATTAAATATTTCTGTAGTAATATTTCCCAATATTTTTGGTCCAATAATTGTAAATATTGTAGAGCCAATAGCAAATATTGCTACAAAAAACAAAGCCATTTTATAATTTTTTAAGTAAGACATTAGCTCTTTTAAAGTTTTCTTAAAATCTTTTGCTTTCTCTGGTACACCTCTACCTCCTGGTCCACCAGGACCTGGTCCCATTTTAGGCATCTCCTAACTCCTCCTTACTTAATTGTGATAAAGCTATTTCTTTATATATATCACAATTTTTCATCAATTCTTCATGTTGTCCTATACCAACCACATCGCCCTCGTTTAACACCACTATTTTATCAGCATTCATAATAGTAGATATTCTTTGAGCAACAATTAATACAGTTTTATCCTTTGTAGTTTTAGCTAACTCTTTTCTAAGTTTTGCATCTGTTTTAAAATCTAAAGCTGAAAAAGAATCATCAAATATATAAATATCTGGATCTTTAGCAATTGCTCTAGCTATAGAAAGTCTTTGTTTCTGACCTCCAGAGACATTAGTACCTCCCTGAGAAATTTCATAGTTTTCTCCTTCTTTAAGTTTTGAAACAAATTCCGTAGCCTGAGCAATATCAAGTGCTTCTTTTACACTTTTATTATTAATTTTTGCATTGCCATATTTAATATTATCTAAAATAGTCCCAGTAAATAAAATACCTTTTTGTGGAACAAAACCAATTCTATCACGTAACTGGTGCAAATCAACATCTTTTATATTTATTCCATCTATAGTAATGGCACCATCTGTAACATCATAAAATCTAGGAATTAAGTTAATAAGTGTTGATTTACCAGAACCAGTAGAACCAATAAAAGCAGTCACTTCTCCAGGATTAGCCGTTAAAGAAACATCAGTAATTACATCATAATCAGCATCTGGATAACGAAATGAAACATTCTTAAATTCTACTACTCCTTTACCTTTTTTATTAAAATCTATTGGATTTAAAGGATTAGTAATAGCATCCTTTGTTTCTAATACCTCAATAATTCTCTTTGCAGAAACATTAGCTCTAGGTAACATAATAGACATCATCGAAATCATTAAAAAGGCCATAATAATTTGCATTGTATATTGAATATAAGCCATAATGTCTCCTACTTGCATAGTACCATCATCTACCCCAACTGCACCCTTATAGACTAATGCCAAACTAACAAAATTCATAATAAGCATCATAATAGGCATCATAAAACTCATAGTTCGATTAACAAACAAATTCGCTTTAGTTAGTCGCTTATTAGCTTCCTCAAACCGCCTCTCTTCATGTTCTTCATTAGAAAATGCACGAATAACAGGTAACCCTGATAAAATTTCTCTAGTAACTAAATTCAATTTATCAATCAATTTTTGAATCTTTGTAAATTTAGGCATAGCAATAGCAAATAAAATAATTACTACCACCAAAATAGAAGCAACCGCTATTCCTATAATATAAGTCATAGATGAATTAGTGTTCAAAGCCTTTATAACTCCACCAATACCAATAATCGGAGCATAAAAAACAACCCTAAGTAAAAATACAATTACCATTTGCACTTGTTGAATATCATTAGTAGTCCTAGTAATCAATGAAGATTGACCAATTAACTTCATCTCACTTTTAGAAAAACCTACTACTTTTCTAAACACTTTTTCACGTAAAGTCTTAGCAAGACGTGCTGCCATTCTAGAACCAATAAAAACTATTAATATTCCATCTATCATAGCCGCTAAGGCAATACCAATCATAATCAAACCAACTTTAATAATATAATTAGTCTGAATTTTATCCACATTAATATTAATTCTTTCATATTCGGTTTTTACATATCCTACAGCAGCTTGATCAATAATAGTATCAGGATAATCTTTTAATTTTTCATCTATTTTTTCTAAAAAATCACTTCTTTGTTTATTATCCATATAGCTCAATGCTGTATATATATCCATACCCTCAGGTATTTCAAAATCCATCTTACTTTCATTAGATTTATCTTTGCTTTGCTCAATAAAACTAATCATTGTCATTGGCTTAGCAAAAATGTCACTAATTTTTTCCGCTTCCTTTTTAGAAACTCTTTTTAATTTATAAATTACTTCTTTCTTATATTTTTTATCTTTATTATAATAAGATCTAATATAGGAAGAATCACTATCACTCATAAATAAAAGTAATTTTTCATAACTCTCTTCCCCAATTTCTTTAATAGCCGCATTCTCAATTCCTGCTTGTTGTACACCAATATTAACTATTTTAGAAGTATAATCTGGTAAAGTTAAATCTAATCCAGCTTGAACAAACAATAACAAAATAACAGCTAATACTGATAATATAGAACTTTTTAGGTAACCAAATACCTTTAACATAAACTTCCCTCCTTATAGATTCCATAACATATTATGTCAATTTTCTCCAAATATCCTTCTTTTACCTTCAAATCATCTTCATTTTTTAAAGATTCAATAATTGATATAAATAATGTTTGTAATAACATTCGAAAAACAATTTCTAAATTACTGTCTTTTAAACATCTTTTATCAATATCATACTTTACTTTTTCATATATCAAATGAACAGGATGTACCGATTTATCACGATTAATATTAAAAAACAAAAAAGCATTCTTAAATATTCCTATATAATTTTCTTTTTTAATTTTTAAAAGTAATAAATCAAAAACTTCAATAAATGATTTCCTTATATCTCCATTATTTTTTACGATAGCTCCAATTAAAACTTCATCAAGTTTTTCACCATATATTTTTATAATATATTCAAATAATTCATTCTTATCTTTAAAATAAGTATAAAAACTACCTCGTGATATTTTAGCATTCAAAATTATCTGATTAATTGATACCTCAGGATATGGAACACGTATAAACTCTTCAAAAGCGCAATCTAACAATTTAGCTTGTTTTCCCTTATCTAAATTGAAGAACGTCTGGCTAGGCATAATATTAACTCCTTTAATGTACACAATATATAATCACGTGCTCTATAATTATATTATGACACCCTGTCATATGTCAACAAAAAACTTTTATTTGCAGAGAAAGAGAGTAAATTTTTTTCGTAAAATAATTTGATATAATTACTACATAATAAAAAGGCGAAATGTAGTAATGAATAGAAAAGAAAGAAGAATATTAAGAAAAGATAAAGATTTAGTAAAAGTATTGTAAGAATTAATACTTTATGGCAATATAACAATGTCCTAGAAATACTGTTATAGTCTATTAGTCAAGTGGTTAAGACACCACCATCTCACGTATAAATCATATTTCTAAAATTTCAAAAAACGTTGAAAATCTTGAAAAAAATCGAGTTTTTTTTAATATTACAGATTAAATTTTAAGACTTTTTTGAAAAATCCGTCACTTTTTTATTTTTTTCGTTGTCTAAAAAATTTGAACTTTTTTATGTTAAAAAAACAGCTTTTGACAAACTGTTTTTTTCGCTCTAAATGGTAGTCTGCACGGGATTTGAACCCGTACATATGCGCTTGAGAGGCGCACGTGTTAACCCTTTCACCAGCAGACCATAATAAATATCTTTTTCAAAAGACATTACTATAATATCATAAACAGTCATTTTTTACAATAGTTTTACAGAACTTTACTCATAAACGTATGTAGTGTTACAATTGATGTGAAACATTTCTATATAAAAAAGTGAATCAAGTC
>CAOJZZ010000028.1 GCA_948466315.1 uncultured Mycoplasmatota bacterium
GCATTGGTGGTCTGTACAGCAACGTCGTGTATGCTTCGCGCGGCGTCCGGCCGGCGGTTTCACTAGTACCTGGGACTATGGTGTCTGAAGGAGATGGGACAGTTTCTAATCCATATCAAATTATGTTGGGTGAGTAGTCTAGTCCCATACTTATGACTTTTGCTTTATTTTCACCAAAAACAGTTTGTTAGTTGACCTAATTTTTATGTTAAACCTTTTATATTAAAAAAATCCTCTAATACATTAATCTACAAAACCTGTTGATAAAAAGAAAAAAATATAGTATATTTAAATATAGATAAGTAGGATATGAAGATAAAAATAATTTCAGTAAGCAAATCTTAATAAAGAAAGTGGCGATATTTATGAAAAATAATAAATTAAAACAATTATTAAGTAAGTGGCAATTACTTATAGTAGGAGTTATTGGTATCGTATTAGCAGTTATCATCTATAATGTTTCAACATCTCGTGCTGCCTTATTAGAAAATGATGTAAGAGTTGAAGAAAATAGTGATCTAACTTACTATTTAGATATTAGTTATGATGGTAAAGATGATGAGATTGTTATGTCTAGTGATACTGCAACAGCCAAAGTTAATAGTGACTATATCTATATAGAAGATAAATTACCAGAGGGATTAACCTTTAAAGAATTTATTAGTAGTCCAGATGGTAGCATTGGAGCAGTCCAACAAGGTGATACCTCTAAAAGTTGTATAGGATATGTAGTGGATGGTGTTGCTGGACTAAAATATGATGAAGCAACACGGATGGTTTCCTTTAAAATAAAAAGCCTACAGGCTGGTTGCAAAATAAGTGTAGGTTTAGTAACAACTACACCGAAGTTAGGTACTAAAAAAAGAATAGATTTTTATAATACTGCCACTGCTAGAGAAAATAGTTTTTCTGCTCAATCTAATACTGTTCATGCTTTTATCGGTAAAGAAGAATCAACACTTTATAAAGTTGAGTATCAATACTCAGGAGAAATTCCAGAAAATGCCCCAGATCTTCCTACTACTTCAAGTTATCCTGGTGGTCAAAGTGTAACTGTTAGTAATAATCCAACATTACCAGGTTATATTTTTAGTGGCTGGACTACTGCAGACGCCACTGTTGAAAATTCATCATTTGAAATGCCAGAAAAAAATGTAACCTTTGTTGGAAGATTTACTAAAAAAGATACATATCAAGTAAGTTATACAATAGAAGGAGATAAACCAGAAAACTATATTGTACCAGATACTAAATCATATGGTGCTGATGAAGATGTAAATGTAGACTCATTAGCTATTGGTGAGATAGTTAATGGCTATAAATTCTTAGGTTGGGAAGCCCAAGATATTGATCTATCAGAAGGTATCTTTACAATGCCTAGTAAAAATGTAGAAATCGTTGGAAGATTCGAACTAGTAAAATATAAAGTAACATATCAATTCCAAGGAACTGTTCTACCACCCGATGCTGCTAGTTTATTACCAGCAGAAAAAGAATATGTACCAGGAACTACTGTTCAAAGAGAACAAGATCCTCAAGCTGTTGGATATAAGTTCTTAGGTTGGTATAAAAGTGAAACCTTCGAAATGCCAGAAAATGATGTAGTAATTCTTGGAGAATGGATGCAAGAGCAAGGGGTTTTCGCCCCAACTATTACCAAAGAAATAACTAATCCTAAAGCATCATATCAAAAAGGTGAAAAAGTAAATTTCCAAATCACTGTAACTAATACAGCTGACTTTGCCATTAAAGATGTCATCGTTCAAGAAACTATTGATAAAGCTACTTTTATTGCAGGTGATGGTTATAAATTATTAAATAATACTTATGCCCAAATAGAAAGTATTGCACCTAATAGTAGTGTAATTATCTATGCAGAATATATTGCAGGCGATGAAGTAATAAAAGAAATAAGTAATGAAGCCATTATTACAGGGGCAATTGCTGAAAATGGATATACCTTAGACCCAACTAAAGAATACAAAGGAAGAGCCGATTTTAAAGTGGCTAACATTTCACTAAAAATTAATAAAGTAGACGAAAAAAATCAAGCCTTAAATGGTTCAGAATTCACCTTATATTCTGATAGCAATGCCAAAGACATAATCAGCAAAGGGTTAAGATTTGATGGACTAGCACCTGGAGTAACCTATTACTTAAAAGAAACAAAGGCCCCAACTGGTTATGTACTACTAAGTGAAATACTACCAGTAACTATAGCTAATGATGGAACGATTAGCATAACTGATTATGAAATTACAACTGAAAGTGGTATAGGAACAGTAACCATAACTAATAAAGCCATCAATGTTCTTCCAAATACTGGGGGACCAGGAAATGTACCATATATAGTAATCGGACTATTAATAATAATTATTAGTGTAGTAAGTATCTTATTCTATGTAAGAAAGGGGAAAAGAAAAAATGCAAAAGATAAAAAATAAAGTAGTTTTATTCCTCCTTCTGCTTTTACTATCCATAAATAATGTATATGCTATAAATGTCGATACCACAAAAAAAGGAAAACTAAATATCAAGGCAACTTATAGTGAAAAAGTGTTAAGTAATGCTAAAATTAATCTTTATCATGTTGCTGATATGAATGAAAATGCAGAATTCACATATACCAAAGATTTTGAAGGTAACAAAGAGATAAAAGAATATAAAACATCTGAATGGAATGAACTAGCACTTTCCCTTGATAAACATATCAATGAAAAAAAAATAACGCCAATAATTACTAAAACAACTGACGAGTCAGGCCTTACTAACATAGAAAACTTAACAAGTGGCTTATACCTTATAAAAATGGATCCAATAACAGAAGAAAATTATCAATACCAATCATCTCCTTCACTAATTTCTGTACCAACATATAACGAGATGACAAAAGAATACATATATGATGTTCAAGTGATGGTTAAAACAGAAAGTAAATTCATTGGTACAACAGACAATGAAGAAAAACCTAGTGTACCATCAACTGACAAAGATACAACAAAAGCACCAAATACATATGATAATATCATGAAGTATATAATACTATTTACTCTATCAATTATAGGAATCATAGTAATAGTCTTTTATAGGAGTAGAAAGGAAGAAGTACAAAAATGAAAAAAAGAATATTAGGAATTATTGCCTTAGTTATTTCTATTATTTTTACAGGAACTATTAAGGTTAATGCAGCTACAACCATTACAACAAATAATAGTGTATCAAAAGCCGATGATTCTAACAGTTATTATATAACTAATCAAGCTACAATAACAGTAAACGGAGTAGAATCACATGATAGTTTTAACGCCTATAAAATTCTTGATGCTTATTATAATGATGATGCAAACTCAATATCATATGATTTTACAAGTGATTTTAAAAGATTCCTAGAACAATCATCTACTTACAATGACTTAACAATAGATGGTTATACTAAATTAACTAGTGGAGATATTGAAAGTGGTTCAAATAAAACAACTAGTACTCTAGATAAGTTAGTAAGTGCCTATGCAGGATATATAAAAACAAATAACGTTAATAAAACTCAAATGAATGTATCAGCAACAACAGCAAGTATAACTGCTGATAGTGGAAGTTATCTAATTCTTCCAACTGTAACTAGTAGAGTATATTCTGTAATGGTAGGAAATATAACTTTTAAAGCTGTATCAGGAGAATGGGTCTTAGATGATGCCACTATTGTTGCAAAAGTAAGTGATGCCAGTATAAAAAAAGGAATAGGATCTTCTAAATATACTGCTAATTCATTTACAATTGGTAAAGAATTTTCTTATGTTTTGACTGCAACAGTGCCATTATATCCAACCAATGCTACTAACAAAATATATACAATAACTGATACTATGAGTGCTGGAATTAGTTTTAATGGGCTAGAATCTCTAACCATAACAGATGGAGAAAAGACGTTAACAACTACTACAGATGGCAATATAGTTAATGAGGATGGTCAAGTAGTAGCAACAGCAACTTTTGCAAACCAAGTATTAACTATTAATATCAACGTTGATAACGTAGCAGCAACCATTCTAACCATAAATTATAGAGCCAAATTAAATAATGGAGCTATAATTGGTAGTACAGGAAATAAAAATGAAGTACAACTAACTTATTCTAATGATCCTTATGGTACTAGCACTAAAACAACAGAAATTGATGAGGGGACCAGTACAACAGCCTATACTTATGGAATAGAAATATTAAAATATGCCAAGGGTAACAGTAATGAAACCCTAAATGGAGCAGAATTTGAAATTTATAAAGATGCAGAATTAACAGAGTTAGTAGGAACATTTACAACTAATAATTCTGGTAAAGCCTTTTTCAGAGGTATAGCTGAGGGTACATACTATATAAAAGAAACAAAAGCTCCTGAAGGCTATACTACACTAAAAAATCCAATAAGAATAAACCTTGATGTAGAAGATAATTCTTTAGTAGAAGGTGATGAGGAAGGATATTACAAATTTGAAATAGAAAATGAAAAAGTAGTTTCTCTACCATTTACAGGTGGAACAGGAACAATTTTCTTTACCCTTTTTGGACTTTCAATAATCGGTGTTTCATATTACTTAACAGTAAAATATTATAAAAGGAATAAAAAAGCCTAAGTAAGGGGAAAAAATGAAAAAGAATAATAAAAAACTACCTATTGTCTTGTTAAGTGTTCCATTCATTATAGGACTTATCGTAATGTGTTATCCCATTATTTCTAGTAGAATAAGTGCTATGAATCAGGCTAGTATCATTAAAGAATATAAAAAGACTTCTTTATACAATAGTGAAGAAGAAAATAAGAAAATATTAGAACCAGCCAAACGATATAATAAGTTGTTAAAACCAACAACAATAACAGATATTTTTACTAATCCAAAGGAAAAAGTATCTGAAGACTATCAGAATATTTTAAATATAAATGGAACAGGTGTAATGGGATACATATCAATCCCAAAGATAGGGGAAAAAATTCCTATCTATCATGGAACAAGTGAAAAGGTATTACAAAAGGGTGTTGGTCATTTAGAGGGAAGCTCTTTTCCTATAGGAGGTAAATCAACTCATGCTATTTTATCAGCACATAGAGGACTTCCATCAGCTAGATTATTTACAGATCTTAATCAATTAGAAGAAGGCGACAAATTTTATATCTATATTTTAGACAAATTATTAACATATGAAGTGGATAAAATAAAAGTAACAGAACCAGATGAAACTGAAGCCTTAAAACTACAAGATGGCTATGACTATATAACCTTAGTAACATGTACTCCATACGCTATAAATACACACCGATTACTTGTTAGAGGAATAAGAGTTAGCAATGGAGAAGAAAAATTAGAAAAAGGTATTGTGAAAAAAGGAATTTCAACAGCTAATATTATCTTCATAGTAGGATTAGCAATGGCCTTATTTACTATTAGTATTTTTATCTTCTTAATGAAAAGATGGCAAGAAGAAAGCATGTATATTAGAGATGATGGATATTATGATCCAAATAATGAATCAGAAGAAACAACAAAAGAAGAAACTATAGAATTAATAAGTAAAGAAGATATACCAAATGAAAATGAAGAAATAATAGGTGAAGACATTGTTGAAAAAAATGAAGAGAAAATAATAGGCGAAGAGTTTATTGAAAAACAAGAGAATGACGAAGAAATTGAAGAAGAAATAATATAAGATTTAGGAGGGTTCTTAAATCTTTTATTTTAAGAAGCTATATAAGATTATAGATAAAAATCCACAGTACAAGATTTACTATACATTTAGATATATAATAAATAAAAAATTTTTAGAAAGGAAAAATCAATCTTTTAGAGTAAAATTTCCTATGATTGATTATACAAGGTTATTATGAGTAAGACAAAAAAGTATATATTAACAATAATAATATTTATTCTTACTGCAATAGCTATCTTCTCTTTTATAAAAATAGTCTTATGGTATATAGATAATCAAAAAACTAAAGAACAAATAAATAACTTATCTAAAAAAGCAACAATAGTAGAAAAAGAAGATACCAGTAATACTCAATATTTTTGTACTGGAGACTGTAAAAAGAATAAATTTATCAACGTAGATTTTACAGAAATAGAAAAACAAAATAATGAAGTAGTGGGCTGGATAGAAATTCCTGGAACTAATATTAATTATCCTTTCGTTCAACACAAAAATAATACTTATTATTTAACCCATTCCTTCGATAAAACCTATAATGAATCTGGTTGGGTATTTCTAGATTACAGAAATAATATTAATGAATTAAATACCAATACTATAATATACGCTCATGGTAGAATAGATGGAACTATGTTTGGTAGTTTAAAAGACACTTTAAATGATACCTGGCAACAAAATAAAGAAAATCACATAGTAAAAATATCCACCCCATATAACAACTACATATTTGAAGTATTTAGTATCTACCACATACCAACAACTAATGACTATTTATATAAAGACTTTAGCAGTAATAAGGAATATCAAGATTTTATCGAGCTAATAACCAAAAGAAGTCTCTACAACTTTAATACTACAATGAAAGAACAACAAGAAAAAATTATAACTTTATCAACTTGCTATAACAATAAAGAAAAAATGGTTCTTCATGCTAAACTATTAAAACAAGAAAAAAGATATTAATGGATAATAACTTTAATTATAATTTTAAACTACTATTACTTATATAAAGAATATCTTATAGTTTATTGATATAAATTTAATATACATATTTTAATTAATTATCATACCTAATATAATAATAGAAAATAATAATTATAAGAGCCTCAATAGCTATTAATAATAATTCAACAATTAATTATATTAATTTACTAAAATTAGTAATTATTACAATAATAAAATAGCATTTTATCCATTAATTTACTCATATAATATAGAGTAATTTGTTGTAAATTAAAATAAAAAATGCTATTATAGTTACCACCAGATGTGGTATAATACAAATAAGGATAGGGTGATGATATGGACCAAAATATCAATCATAATATTATCGAAAATTCTTATTATATGATTAATTTATTTTCTAATGATAAAAACAAAGAAAAAAATATCTCTATTACAAATTTAAAATTGCAAAAACTAATGTATTTTGTTGAAGCTTATTATATGGTGAAAAATCCAAATGAAGAGTTTTTCTTTGATACATCTTGGAGTGCTTGGGACTATGGACCAGTAAATCGAGACTTATATAATCATTATAAAAAATTTGGCAGTATGGAAATTTTATTAACAGAAGAAGAAATCGATATTGGAAATAATCTATCAAAAAATAATAAAAAATATATAGATGAGATTTATTCATTATTTGGGGGATTTTCAGCCTTCGAATTAGTAACCTTAACACACTTAGAAAATTCTCCATGGAGTATAATCAAAGAGAGTAAAAATTATGATTTTGAGAGTTTAAATAACTCAATAATTTCAAAAGAAGAAACTATGAAGTGGTTTAAAAAGAGGTTTGATTTTCTTTTTACTGAAAATCAAAAGGAAGATTAATGTCTACATCAAAAAATATAGTAAATATACAAGATATTGTATCTTCTCATAAAAAAGAACAATGTAAACAATTAAAATCTCAATGGAGTAAAGATATAGAAGATTCAAACATAATAATAGAAAAAATAAAGAATAATAAAAAATATATTGCAGAAAACGAAGATAAGGTTATTTTCATGGTAGAGCGATTAAATCAAGAACTTGATTATTATAATGAAGTTGGGATAGATTTAGATACTATTTTAAATGATATATATAGATTTACTGAAATAAGAAGAAATTTAGAGAAAAACTATAGACAGTTATCGTTAGAATATTATAATTATAATATTGAGAAAAGTAAAATACAATATGAAAAGATTACGAATAATTTAAAAAAAATAAAAAATTCTCAAGGACAAATAGAAAATAAAATGAACAATATAGGAAGAAAAATAAATAATATAAATACTAGAGTTGAGGGACTAGGTGCTACCTTTTTAGATATAGTTTTAACAATATCTATAACATCAACAATGGTAACAGTTCTATTAAATACAACTCCACAATATTCTATAACAATAATATTAGGATGTGCATGGTTATTACTTAGTGCTATATTATTTATAGGACCGTACTTTAAAAGAGAAGATAAAGATAATGAAAATATGAAGTTTGCCAAAAACGTTTATATAATTTTAACAATTGTAACATTAATAAGTTTCATACTAGGTATGCTTATTAATATTGATAAATATAAAGAGACTGATGAGTCTGAAAGAATGAATCAAAATACTTCAATATGGATAAAATAGTATATTTATAATAAATCAAAAAATATTAGATCTAATCTAATATTTTTCATTTACTATAATAATCATTCAGTAGGTTGAGTAGGAGATGGTTCTACAGTAGGAGTTGGCGATGGAGTAGGAGTAGGTGATGGTGTAGGAGTAGGCTCCTCTTTATCCTTGTCATCGTCCTTATTATCATCCTTATCTTTATCATTATCAGTAGATGGTTTCTTATTTTTGTTACTACTATCCTTATCAGAATCTTTATCCTTCTTTGAAGAGCCACCAGATAATGTTAAAACAACACTTCCTTTTATTTTATCGATTCTTTTACCAGCAGGATAGCTTTGAGAAACAACTGTTCCGCCACTTCCTTTAAATGTTACTCTAACTCCAACCTTTCTAGCACTAGCAGAAGCAGTAGCCTGACTATCACCATGGAAATTAGGAAGTAGGCTGTAAGAAAATGCCGATTTATAAGGTCCTTCACCAATAATTTCTTTCTCATAAGGTTCATTTATAGAAAAACTGAATTCTTTAATCTCTGTATGCTCTTCTAGTTCTAAATTCTCTTTCATTGCTCTAATAATATCTTTTTTACTATCTTTATTAGGAACATAATCCCATAGAACCATTCTAGATCTCTCATCATAAATCATTTGTCCAGTCCCTTGTAGATATAGTTGTTGGATATTAACCAAATCAGCCTCATCAGCACTCAAACTTCTTTTAATAATATCTTTACCAACATTGTAGAATGATAAGATTTGTTTTGTAGTTAGGTTAGTATCTAAACTATTAGAAACAGTATTTAAAATCTTAGTAAATGTTGACACATCATTAATTGTCTTCATTTTATTAACTAAAGCCATAACAATTTCTTGTTGGTGTTTAGCTCTACCAAAATCTCCATTAGCTAAAGATTTACGATTTCTAGCAAACACTAAAGCTTGCTCTCCATTAAGTGTCTGTCTTCCTTCTTTAATACAAATCTCTCCACCACGAGAAGAATCATCTGTACACAATTCTTTAGGAACATCGACTTCAACTCCACCAACAGCATCTACTAATTTTACTAATCCCTTAAAGTTAATTTTTGCATAATAATCGATATTAACATCAAAATAACTCTCAATAGTATTAATCATACAATCATTTCCATAAGCCGCCGCATGAGTAATTTTATTTTCAGCCTTATCCGACCAACAAGCTATAGGTACATAACTATCACGAGGAATAGATAACATCGTAGCATTTAACGTTTTCGGATTAAAAGTAATTAATATTAAAGTATCTCCGTTAGCAATTGCATTTTTTTCTAAAACTTCATCGGTAGAATCAATTCCCATTAATAAAATAGTAAATGGCTCCTTTATAGATTTACCACTAGAAGCCGTTTCAACTTCAGATGTATCAGACTTTCTCATCTTCTTATCTAAAGAAGCAAGGACTTTAGTATCTGACTCAATATTTTCATATCCTGTAATACCAGAAAACATTGAAACATAACTACTAGAAGTAAACATTGCATCTAACTCACCAGCATACATATCAGCAAGCATACTAGTATAGTCATCATATTTTTTTATATCATTTTCATCATGTAATTTATTTTCTTTTATAATCTCTTGAGGAATAATATAACCCTCAGGAGATTTTTTATCATTTAAAATACCAATAGTAAAATCGGAGACATCTTTAATATCTTTTGCCTCATTATCTTTTAAAGTTAACAAACTAGACGAATAGGTAACGTAAACCTTATTAATGCTATCTAACTGTCCATAAACATAAAAAATAACTCCACCTACTAAAAAAGAAATAATAGAATAAAAAATCATAAATATAATTAAGCCAATATGTCTAGATTTCTTTTTCTCTTTATTCTTCTTAATCTTTCTACAAATCAACCTAACTCTAATAAATAAAAAGATATCTATACAAACTATAACTCCCATTATAATATAGCGAATTAAATCTTCAATAGAACTAAGTAAAAATATCTCATAAATTAAAAAACCACTAGCTATAATAGTTATAATTAAAAAAATGGTAAGCACAATACCGAGTTTAGACTTTTTCACATTTTTCTCTTTAGTTTTAGACATAAAAACCTCCATATAAATATACTAATATAAATTATATCCAATTTTTTATTATTTATCAAGGCAACCAGAAAACCTCGCGAAAAACACTTTCTATTCCTTGTAAAAATAGTGTCAAGTAACTAGAAAAT
Source organism: uncultured Mycoplasmatota bacterium (assembly GCA_948466315.1). Taxonomy (GTDB): domain Bacteria; phylum Bacillota_I; class Bacilli_A; order RF39; family UBA660; genus CAOJZZ01. The sequence goes on from CAOJZZ010000028.1 coordinate 10,543, forward strand.
ACTAAAAATACTTTAATCATCCTGTCGAAAATTGTTATAATATAGATAACAAAATGGGTGGTGGTAATATTAAAAAGTTAATATTTTTGACTACATTATTTTCAATGTTTTTTTGTCTAAGTACCAAAGAGGTCTTTGCCTTTTCAGCTGATAATTATAGGAATAAAGGATTATGTGGTAAATTCGAAGTAGCTGGCTTTCATAGTGATGGTGTAATTGACCCAGTAGTTTGCTATAATACTTATGAGCAAGCTAAAACATTTATGAAGAATAATGGAGCAGTCGATCTTGCCATTATGACTAAAGTTAATGGACTTACTAAGATTATTGATGCTAATGTAGCTTTATTAGATTTAAGTGTTAATCCTACAACTTTAACTTATTTTTATACTAACAGTAATTTAACAGGTTCTTCCTATACTTATATGGACACGGGTTCATTATATGGTGGAGTAGATGGGGCTCATATTGATACGGCTTACTCAAATAATAAAGGTGTGTGGACTGCTAAAGTAAAAACAGGTAACTTTACTGGTTGGATTAGTCAAGAAGCATATGAAATAGTACCAATTACTTGGGTTAAATCCACTAGTACTTATACTGTAAGTAATGAATCTATAAGACATAATTATGTAGCCAAAATTCAAAATACTTATTCTGGATCATATGGGAGTCTAATCGGGCCTAAACCTACTATGTTAAATCAAGGTACTTACTATAGTTTTGATGGCCATTATTTTTATACTAGTTTACAAAAATTAATAATTGATTATAAAAATGGTAATTACAATAATTCTGTTAATAAAAATGAACCTTATTATAATTATTATATGTATTTATCAAACCATACTAAAACAAGTTATTCTAGTATTAATATTGATGAATATATTAGAAATTCTCTAGGTATTACTCAAGATGTTTATGGAAATGCTAGTCAAAATGGTAATTCTAGACTTTATGGTAAAGGAACATTTTTCTATTACGCCCAAGAAAAATATGGTGTTAATGCTATTTTATCACTAAGTCTTAGTAGAAATGAAACTGCTCATGGTCGAAGTAATTTAGCTATTAATAAGAACAATGGTTTTGGTTTAAATGCCGTTGACTCAAGTCCAACAGAGTCTGCTAATTGGTATGCCTCATTTGCTAGTAGTATTTTAGGATATGCTTCAAAATGGGTAACCTATGGTTATGCTCATCCTAGAGATTGGCGTTACTTTGGACCACAGTTTGGAGATAAATGGATTGGTATGAATGTAAAATACGCCTCAGACACTTACTGGAGTGAAAAAATGGCTGCTAATTACTATTCTTTAGATAAAGCTAAAGGCTTACAAGATTATAATTATTATCAATTAGGTGTAGTAACTAGACAAACTAACGCTATGAGTGATGCTTCTAATAGTTCAAAATTTATCTACTCTTATCCAGAAGCAGAAGATGCTGTAGTAATAATTGGAGAAAAACAAGGAGAGGTGGTAAACGGTAATAGTACTTGGTATAAAGTAGTAAGTGATTTAAATATTGATTCAAACGGCAATGAAATAACATCAGGTGATTATAATTGGAATGGCTATGTCTATATACCAGCTGCTTATGTTAAAAAGATTAACAAAGGAAAGAATGGCTATATATCACCAAATAGTGTTACCGAATATCAAGATAAAGACTATAAATATGACTTATATGTCGAAAATACTGAACTAAACCCTAAAGTTGCTATCAGTACTAAACAAACATCTTATTATTATGATTCATCACTACAAAGTAGAAAGAATCAAAATCTTTTAAAAGACCGTTATGTTATGGTCTATACTGCTACTTATGATAGAAATAATAACCCAGTATCATATCTAGTAACTTCTGATTATAAATTTAATCAAAAAGAATGGGTTCCAGCAGACTCTATAAAATTTGTCTCATCAAATTATGCTAAAATAAATGTTATTGTCTCTGGAAACCAATATACTTGGGTAAACTCAGTACCAGAAGATACTAAAGCTACTTTAATTAGTGGTCATTATACTAATTCTTATGTTCCAGTATTAGAGATAAAAACAATTGGTAGTAATATCTGGTATAAAGTACCAATAGATTTAAGTGGAACCACAAATACTTATGGTTGGACTATCTCGAATGCTCCTGAAGTAAATGTAGTCCTAAAAACTTCAACTGCTATTAATAATCCACCAACAATTACCGCTAAAGATCAAACAATAATTCAAGGAACTAAGTTCAATGTTTTAGAAAATGTAACTGCTAATGATCAAGAAGATGGAAATATTACTAGTAAAATTAAAGTAATCAAAAATACTGTTAATCAAGATGTAGTAGGAACCTATGAAGTAACTTATCAAGTAACAGATTCTAAGAATGAAACAGTAACAAAAACTATCACAGTAACAGTAGTAAAAAATGAAAAACCAGAAATTATAGCTGAGGATATAACTCTAACTAAAAATAATTCATTTGATGTCCTAAAAGGAGTAACTGCTAAAGATAAAGAAGATGGTGATTTAACTACAAAAATAGAAGTCATTAAAAACAATGTCAATGTAAAAGAAGTAGGAGAGTACCAAGTAACTTATAAAGTAGTAGATAGTTATAATCAAGAAACAACTAAAACTATTACAGTAACAGTAGAAGAGGATAATAAACCCGTAATAAATGCTAAAGATAAAGAAATAATGTTAGAAGATGAGTTTGATCCTTTAGAAGATGTATCAGCAACCGACAAAGAAGATGGTGACATAACTAAAAAAATCAAGGTCATTAAAAATACAGTTAATCCTAAAAAACTAGGAGAGTATGAAGTTATTTATCAAGTAGAAGATTCCTATAAAAATATAACTGAAAAAAAGATTAAAGTAACAGTAGTAGAACAAAAATTAGAAGAACAAGAAGGAATCTTTTACTTCAACTATCTAAAAACAAGTAATAAAAAGTTAAAAATACAAGGTTATCAAACTATAGTCGGAATAGATAATGACTTAAATACTGATATAAATTATCAAATAATTCTTAAAAATATTGAAAAAGAATTAGAGTATGAAATAAAAGCTACTCGTATCAAAGATAAAGATGAAATTCCTAAAAAAGTCTATAGTCCTGATGGTAAAAATTATGATTATTCATGGTTTAATGCTACTATCGATATTGATGATATAGAAATAGGAAATTATAAAATGTATGTTAAAGCCTCTACTAAAAATAAATATTCTAAGTCTCTTATTAATAATAAAACATATAATGAGCAAGCAACAAAAATAGTAGGGGAGAAAAATGCTGCTACTATTAATAATAATTATGATAGTAAAATTAGTTTTGTCGAGTTAAAGATAAGAAAAGAATTATTAGCAGAAAAATCAAGTTCTTATATTTATAATCAGTATGATAAATATACTACTTTTGAATTTAATGATAATGATACTCTTCATTTAAGAGGAAATAGTTATTCATATGGAGCTAATCTAAATAAAGATGCCAAAGTAAGTAGAAAAATTATTTTCGAAAATAAAGAAAATTATAAAACATATACTAAAGATTTAGGTAGTATAACAACAGGTAATTATAATGTGGTTTTACCAGTTACAGATAATTTAGATAAGACTAGAGCTTGGTATGATACAAGTATCGATTTAAAAGATATAGAGCCTGGTACATATATAATCTATATAACAACTTCTTCTAATATTACAGATATAGGAGAATTCACAGAAAAACTAGGTAGAAGTTTAGATAATGTAAAAAGAACTATTAACGGTAAAAAGTATAGTTTCATCATTAATAAAAATCGTGGTAATAGAATTGAAATGAAAGTAGAAAAGTAGAGCTATAAAAACTCTACTTTTATTGTCATAAAAAGTATAACTAATATTAGAAACATTATATTTAAAGTTTTTATGACTTTATTGAAAAATAGTATAAGACCAATTTATTAGTATAATATTTATAGGAATATTTAAGTTGGGTGGGCCAAACTTCTACAAAGAAGGTAGGAGATTACATTGAACAAGAAAGATTTTTTAATTCTTTCTTTAGTAATAATTATCTTCTTCTTACTATTATTGCTATTTATAGTTTTAATATAAGAAAAATCCACCTAACTCTAGCTTAGATTTAGGTGGAACCAATTAATTAGGCAACACTCAACATGATAATATCAAGTATTACTCTTTTTTATTTTATGCCATCTTCCTTGACATATTCATAGTAACATAAAAATATCTTTTTAACAAGCAGTAATTATTAATGCCTTTTATAATGAATCAGAATATTATGTAGAAAATTAATTCTTAATAATAAGCAATTCTAATTAACTATATCAATAACAATTGTATCACAGAAACTTTTCCATACACCTTCAAGATTTGTACAAACTGCTCCAGGAGAAGTATCTCCATTAGGACAGTTATTAACCATATTAAATTTAAACTTATGATTAGGATTCATTTGTGTAATCATAGACTTCGTCTGAGCTCCACTAGAACCAGCTTGAATATTAAGACTAGCTCCTTTACTAGTATCACAACCAGAAGGCTTATTTTGGTTATTAGTATTACCACTACCAGAATTATTTGAATTATTAGAACTATTATTACTAGAATTGTTCTTATTATTAGAAGCCTCAGTTCGCTTATTCACTTCTTCCTTACCATTACTCAAAGTAATAGTAATAGTAGTATTAGCAGAAACTTTACTAGAAGCCTTTATTGATTGACTAATTGCTTTATCTTTACTAACGCTAGAACTACTCTTATAAACAAAGTTATAATTAAGACCTAATTTCTTTAACTTACTAATAATATCAGCTTTTTTCATACCTACTAAGTCAGGAACTTCTATTTTTTTACCATCAGAAATAACAACTATAATAGAATCATTATTTTTTATAGTGTCCCCCGTTTTATATGAATAACGAATAACTTCACCAGCAGCAACCTCATTACTAAACTCATACTTTTCTTCATATTTTATTTCATATTTATCAGCCCATTCTCTAAATTCTCTTAATGACTTAAACTTAGGCATTGTTAATTTACCTCTAGAGATAACTAATTGAACAGTACTACCTTGTTCTATAATATCTCCTTTATGATAATTAGCCTCAATTATCTTATTCTCTTTGATACTATCATCATAACGATCTACAAATTCCAACTTTAATTTATTCTTTATAGCCCAATTAGTAATATCCGCTATACTTTTATCTTTAAAGTCAATTACTTTAATTTTTGGTCCCTTACTAACATAAATTGTAACCAAGTCTTCATCTATTTTAACCATATCTAAAGCTTTTCTACTTTGCTTGGTTACAAAACTACGCTTAATCTTACTGGAAAATTCTTGTTTAACTTCGTATTTAATATGATGTTGTTTCAAATAAAATATAGCTTCAAATTCACTTTTTTTAGTTAAATCAATTAATTTAACTTCACTATAGTCTAACTCCTCACCAGATGAAAAAACCAATTCTAATTCAGTGTTACGTGGTAAATTACCATTTTTATTTTGTTCTATTACAGTATCAACAGCTTTATCAGATTGTACAAAAGAAACAGAAACATTTGTCAAATGATTATTTTTAACAAAATTTAATACTCGTTCACTATCCCAAGAAACCATTGATGGAATAACAATTTCCTTAGCTGGATTAGGCCCCTCACTAACTGCAATTTCTATACTTTTAATATTTTGTAATTTAGTTCCAGGCTTAATATTTTGACTAATAATAGAATATTCATCCACCATATCGCTATATTCATAATCTTGTTCTAATAATATATGATTCGCATCAGCCCATTCAACAACTGAGACTAAATCTTTACCAATAAAATTATCAACCTGTTTAAAACTAGGAAAGAAAATAACTCCAGCACTTAGTCCTATTTGAATAACAAAATATGAAAAAAGTAACAAAGTAGCAACTAAAATTCCCCCCTGTTTTCTTCTAGTAGAAGTAAAAGCAAGAATAATAAAAATAATTGTAAAAAAAACAATAAATAGCCCCTCTACCAATACTTGAATAGAAGATGTAGCACTTTCTAAAAATAAACAACTAATAAAATAACCAACACAACTAACAAGTAATAACATTAAAAAGAAACGTACTATAAAATGTTTTTTCTTAGGTATATTTTTTTTATCATTTTCTATAAGTGTCGCATAACTTTTTTTATTATCTAATTCTTTATCAGTAGACTCCAAAGGAGTAGAATCATTATTTAATTTCCCAACTTCAAATTCTTTATTAAAATTATTATTTTTCTTTTTCTTACTCATATGCTACCTCCAATTCTTATCTTTATTATATAATAAAGAAAAAAAAATAGGAATAATTACATGTAAAAATACTGTCAATAATGTACAAATTAAAGTAATATAATTCTCTAATTTTAAAAGATAATTACAAGTATTAATAAACGAAATATCAATTATAATAATTAAATACTATTTTTCTAATATATTTATGAAAATGACTTACTATAAAAAATAGTTTGAAACCAGTATAATTGGTGATATAATGTAATAGGAAAAAGTTATAATTTGTAATAAGGGAAGATAGTATGGCAAAAAAGAAACAAACTAAAGAAAAAAAAGTATCATATGAAGAAGTAAAGGAAAAGAAAAAAAACTCATCACAAAAAGATACTGAAACAAGCAGTAAAACACGAGTGTCTCGAAACAAAAAATTATATACTCAAGATCAGACGTCAACTTCGTTGAAAATACAACTACCTGAAGAAAAAAAGAAACAACCTAATAAAACAAATCAAAATACTTTAAAGGAAAAAGATATATATCAAAAAAAGACTAAAGATAAAGAATCAGAAAAGAAAGATATTAAAGAGTATAATGAAAAAAATAAATATCAACCACCTATAGAAGAATCTAAAAACATCTCAAGACAAGGACTAATTCTAATAATAGTAGTATTAATACTTACAATAGTAATATTAGTAGGAATTGATATTTATCATTTTATAACATTTAATCATAATGAAGTAAAAACAGTTACTAAAATAAAAGAGAAAAAAGTAGTAGATGATAATATTGTTTTTTTAGGGGATTCTATTACTGAATATTATGATTTAACAAAGTTTTATGGTGAAGATTTACCCTTAGTAAATAGTGGAATTAATGGTAATAAAACTAAAGATATTATAAACAATATGAAAGAAAGAGTTTATGATTATAATCCCTCTAAAATATTTCTTTTAATAGGAACTAATGATTTTATTGAACAAAAAACAACAGACCAAATAAGCAAAAATATCAAAGAAATTATTGAATTAATTCAAAAAAATAGACCATATGCTGAAATATATTTAGAATCAATATATCCTATTAATGATACAGACAATAAAAAAATTAATCATAAAATGGTAAATAATCGAACTAATAAAAAAATTAGTAAAATTAATACCGAGTTAGAGGAATATGCCAAAGAAAATGATATAACATATATAGATATATATGACAAATTAATAGATGAAGATGGTAATTTAGACTTAGATTATACCAATGAAGGTCTTCATTTATCAGAAAAAGGTTATGAAGTAGTGACTGAAGAATTAGAAAAGTATATTAAAGAATAATATTAATGATAGTACTAAAATAATTTTCATTAAATAGTGTCAGTAGTTTACATACAGAGACTATTTATTATTGAAACAACTAAGATTTAGTACTTTTTTATTATTTAATTTATGTCTATTTATAGGTTATTTTGAACTCATAAAGTTAACTCCTTTATGAAGATAAAATCCTCCAATTTTTACTACTTTATTATATCAAATAT
>CAOJZZ010000029.1 GCA_948466315.1 uncultured Mycoplasmatota bacterium
TTTCTATTATTTTGTTAAATTCTGTCGAAACCATATAATTTAATACATAAAAACACCTAAATTTAATCATAAAGTTTACTCCTTTATGATTAATTAAGTTTTTTCTTATGAAGTATAAAGTTTTGTAAACTATGACTAAATTATTGACTTACTTTACGAATATCATTCTTTTTAACTTATTATTATATATTTAATACCTTCTAGACTAAGTTTTGACTAGTAAATAAATTATTTACTATAATAATAACTTTATTTTATAAATATATACATATAAAATAGGACATATTTTGTTGATAAAACACCAAAATTATAGTATATTTTATATAGTAAAGTAGTAAAAATTGGAGGATTTTATCTTCATAAAGGAGTAAACTTTGTGACAACAAAAATTACTAAAAAAAGACAAATAAATTAATATTTAAGCAAACTAAAAACCTTGTAATCGCAATACACTATTACAAAGTTTTTCTATTAATATTAAATTTTCAACCAAATATATTATTCTATTTTCTTTCTTTTTTATCAAGCATTTCGTTAATAGTAGTACCAGCCGTAGCTAAATTCTGTAAATCACTTGGAACAATAATCTTTGTAGCATTACCCTTAGCTACATCAACCATAGCCTCATAACTTTTATACTTAAGTACCGCATCATCCATCTTAGCATCTTTTAAAAGCTTTAATCCTTGAACAGTAGCTTCTTGAATCTTAAGTATAGCCAGTGCTTCACCCTCTGCTTCACGAATATGAGCTTCTCTTTTAGCATCAGCTCTAAGAATAGTACTTTCTTTCTCACCCTCAGCAATTAAAACTGCTGCTTTCTTTTCTCCTTCAGCTTTAAGAATAGCCTCTCTTCTCTCACGTTCTGCTCTCATCTGCTTTTCCATAGCATCTTGAATATCTCTAGGTGGCAAAATATTTTTAACCTCAACACGAGTAACCTTAATTCCCCAAGGATCTGTTGCCTCATCCAAAATAGATTTCATCTTAGTATTAATAAAATCACGTGAAGTCAAAGTTTCATCTAATTCTAATTCCCCAATAATATTACGTAAAGTAGTAGCTGTTAAATTTTCAATAGCACTTACAGGATTTTCCACACCATAAGTATAAAGCTTAGAATCTGTAATTTGAAAATAAACAACTGTATCAATTTGCATTGTAACATTATCTTTAGTAATAACTGGCTGTGGTGCAAAATCCTTAACTATTTCTTTCAAACTTACTACATTAGCAACCCTCTCAACAATTGGAATCACATAATGTAATCCTGTTTGTACAGTTCTATGATACGCACCAAGTCTTTCTACTACATAAGCTTTTGACTGTGAAATAATCTTAACTCCTAAAGCTAAAATTACCACAATAATAACAATAATAATTAAACCAAATTCCATTTTAATTTTCCTCCTTTACAATGAGTTTTACCCCATCTATTTTTTGAACTTTCACTTTTGTTCCAACTTCAATTTCTCCCGTACTATCAGCAGTCCAAACAGCACCTAGTACTTTAACCTCGCCATAACCAAATTCAGGAATTCTTTTAGTAACTTCTCCAATCTTACCTATAACTCTATCTAAATTAGTTGGCTCAAGCTTAGCTAACTTAAACTTCTTAACCAAAGGCTTAGTAATCAATAAAGAAATAATACTAACAATTACAAAAACCAAAAATTGTAAAATAATATTATCTGTAAAAGTCGTACTCAACATAGCAAAAACAGCACCAATCACAAACCAAATAGATACCAAATTAACAGTTATAAGTTCAATAAAAAGAAGTATCAAAAATAGAAAAAACCAATAAATAGACATAAAACCCACCTCTTGACTAAATTATATGTTAAGAACCGCTTTTTTTCAACAAAATCAGCAAATTTTCTTGTTTATAATTTTAAAATATAATATAATGACTATAAGATAAGGAGCGTAAGGTAATGAAAAATATCATCAAAAAACTAAAAAAAATTAATATTTCAACTAGAGAAACAAACATAATTTGCATTACCATTGCTCTTTGGGGATTAATACTAATTGGTAGTGGCTTAATAATGAGTACTAGTAATAGAACAATCATCCAAAAAAAATATAGTATCAATGTAAATCAAAAAAAAGTTGCCGAATCAAAAACAAATGAAATTAAGTTAAAAGAAATGACTTTAGAAATCAACACACCATTAAGTGTTGATGTAAAAGATTATCTAGAAAACATTCAAGAACTAGATGACAGTATTATAAAAGCTTTAAAACTAGATACATCTAGAGTTAACATCAATGAAGCTGGAACTTATACATATACAGTAAGCTTTAAAAAGAAAAAATATTCTGCGAAATTTATTATTAAAGCTAAAGAAATACCTCAAGCAGCTTTCACATTAAAAAATGTAAGATTAGAAGTAAATACTGCTATATCTACAAATATAACTTCTTATATAAACGAACCAATAACTGATGAAATAAAAAAATATATGGTCTTAGATTTAAGTGCTGTTAAAAACTATCAAGTAGGAGATTATCAATACACTATAACTTACAACAAACAAATCTATACTGGAATAATATCTATCTATGAACCAACAATAGCTGTAATAACACCAAACACTCAAGTAACACCAACACCAACGCCAACTCCAACACCAACTCCAGAAGTACCCCAACAACCACCCCAGTAAAAGTGACTAATAACAAGTCACTTTTTTAGTTAAGACCAATAATATCATTATTATTAATATCCATATCTATATTTAAATAATTAGGTTTCATAGGTAACGCTGGCATTGTTAAAATATTTCCCATAGAAACAACAAAGAACTCTGCTCCATTATACAACTGCACACTTTTAACATACAAAGAAAAATCACCAAGAAAACCTACTTTTTTTGCATCGTCAGACAACGAATATTGTGTTTTAGACACACAAATAGGAAAATTAAAAATTCCATTCTTTTCGAATTGTTCTATTTGTTCTAAAGCTAAAGGACTAAATTCAACAGAAGAGGCTCGATAAATTTCCATTGCCACAACTTCTATTTTTTCTCTAATAGATAATTTTTCATCATATAAAAGCTTAAAATCATCTTTTTCAGCACTCGCCTTTACAACTTCTAAAGCAACCGACTCTGCTCCTTTACCACCATCAATATAAGCAATACTAACAGAAAAAGGAACATTCAAACCAATACAACACTCTTCAACAATTTTAATTTCTAAATCACCATCTGTTTTATACTTATTCAAACAAACAACTATTGGTACCCCATACTTTTTTAAGTTATCAATATGTATAACCAAATTAGAAAGCCCCTTTTTAACAGCCTCCACATTCTCAATTAAAATATCCTCTTTAGAAACACCACCATGATACTTTAAAGCTTTAATAGTAGCAACCAACACAATTGTCTTAGGAGCTATTCCCATATTACGACACTTAATATCTAAAAACTTCTCGGCTCCCAAATCTGCTCCAAAACCAGCCTCTGTAATTACATAATCTCCCAAAGTCAAACCACAATAAGTAGCAGTAACACTATTACATCCATGAGCTACATTAGCAAAAGGCCCTCCATGTACAATAGCTGGATTTCCTTCTAAAGTTTGAACCAAATTAGGCAAAAAAGCATCTTTTAATAAAACTAATAGAGAACCTTCAATTTCTAAATCCTTAGCATAAACAAATTCCTTCTTACTATTATAACCAACAATAATATTACCAAGACGTCTCTTTAAATCAGTAAGCGAATCAGCCAAACAAAATAAAGCCATCATCTCACTAGCAGCAGTAATTGAAAAGTATTCCTGTCTATCATCCAATTTAACATCACGCAAACTACGATCATTAACATCCATACATCTATGAAATAAAACCTCTTGAATATCTAGTGAATTTCCAAAATGAATATGATTATCAATAGCAGCACATAACAAATTATTTGCTACAGTAATAGCATGAAAGTCACCAGTAAAATGTAAATTGATATCTTCCATCGGAACAATTTGACTATATCCACCACCTGTTGCGCCACCCTTCATACCAAAAACAGGCCCCATAGAGGGTTCTCTCAACACTGCTACTGAATTATAGCCCAACTTACGCAAAGCATCAGTTAATCCAATACTAACAGTAGTTTTACCTTCACCATAAGGAGTAGGACTAATTGACGTAACTAATATTAACTTACCTTTAAAATCATAACAAATATCTTTTATCTTAGCTTTATCATTTCCATATAATATTAACTTATCATCACTAAGACCTAATTTTTTTCCAACATTACATATATTTTCCATTTTAGCTTTCCTTGCTATTTCTATATCCATCACAAAAATTTCTCCTTTTAAAATATTATAACATAAATAACCAAAACTTATCTTTTTATAGAAATATGCAACTTAAAAATAAAATATTCTCTAAACAAAAATAATAATTTATACAGATATTCACCTCCAAAAAAACAAAAGCACCATTTGTCTACAACAAAATATTCTGTTATGCTTTAGCCGTTAAGAAAAAAAGGAGGGATAATATTGAAAAAAAATATATTTTTCTTAATACTACTAGCAACCTTAATATTAACAAATCTACCAACAGTTAAGGCTACTAGTGCAAACTTCTATGAAGCTGAATACATTAATGGAATATGGATGAATAGAACATTAAAAGATGGAACCATTCACTACCAAACCGCTAGATTCTATAGAAGAGCGGAAACAGGAGACTTTGCCTACTGTATAGAACCTTTTTCAACATTCAAAGAAAATGAACATTACGAAGAAACTATCAAACCATATAATCTAACATCTGAACAAACTGAAAGAATTTCACTAATAGCACATTTTGGATATGGATATATAAATCACTATGAAGAGAAATGGTATGCTATTACTCAATTTATGATTTGGCAAACAGCAAATCCTAGCGCTGATTTTTATTTCACAGATGGACTAAATGGTAATCGTGTAACTAGATATCAACAAGAAATAGATGAAATTAATAATACTATAAAAAATTATCAAACTATACCAAGTCTTGCTAATCAAACCTACAACATTCCAGAAGGACAAAAAATAAAAATTACTGATAACAACTATGTCATTAATGAATATCAAGTTGAAAATCAAAAAAATATAACTATTGGTAATAATTCTTTAATAATTAATAATTTAAAAGAAGGAGAGTATCCAATTACCCTAACAAGACAACAAAAAATTTACAACAAACCAATTATATTTTACCAAGCAGAAAATAGTCAAAACCTCATGGAAACAGGAGATCTTCCTGATAAAAAAATCAATCTAAATGTTAAGGTAAAAAAAACATCATTAAAATTAATCAAAATCGATAGTGATACCAAAACAACAACTGCCAGTGGAAAAGCCATATTAGAAGGAGCCATCTATCAATTATACGACTCATCAATGAAAAAATTAGATACTATAGAAATCAACAAAGAAAAACAAAGTATTATCAAAAATCTAAATTATGGAAAATACTATCTTCAAGAAATAAAAGCTGGTACAGGATATCAATTAGATAAACAAATCTACTCATTTGAACTTACACCAGAAAATAACAACATCGAATTAAAATTAGAAAACAAAGTAATCAAAGGAAAAATAATAATTCACAAACTATATGGAGACAATGATACATTTCAAAATGAAGAAAACATTAACTTTAATATTTATGACCACAATAACAATTTAATAAAAACTATTATCACCAACAAAGAAGGATTAGCAGAAATTCAACTTCCTTATGGAACTTATACAATAATTCAACAAACCTCAACAGAAGGATATCAAAAAATTGAACCAATAACTATAGACATAAAATCAGATGAAACTTTAACATATACCTTAAAAGATTATAAAATAAAAGTTCCTGATACTAAAACAACAACAACTAATTTAATTACATTTATTATAGAATTATTACAGGAAATATTATGGTAAAAAAATTAAGCAAAATAATATTATTATTAATACCATACATAATAATTTGTCATACTATCTATACTTATGAAAATAAAAATATAACAAAAACTATTATTAACAAACAATCACTCCAAGGAATTACTCCAAAAAAAGAAATAAAAAAAGAAAACAAAGAATTTCCAATTGGAAAATTAATCATTAAAAAAATACACTTAAATCAAGATTTATATGACAAAAATAGTTCAAAAAATAATATCGAAGAAAACGTAACAATTCTAAAAGATAGTATTACACCAGACTATGAAAAAAGCATTATTTTTTTAGCAGCTCACTCAGGACATGGAAAAATTGCCTATTTTAAAGACATTCATAAATTAAAAAAAGATGATTTAATAAATTTAAATTATAAAGGCAATAATTATTACTATCAAGTAAAAGATATTTGGGAGAGCAAGAAAAATGGCATAATAAATATTCAAAAAGAAACAAAAAATCAATTAATTTTAACAACCTGTAGTAAAAGCAAAGACAAACAACTAATCATTAACTGTATTCAAAAATAAAAACTAAGAATTAGTATATAAAACATACACTAATCAATTCTTAGTTTATTTTATTTAGAATTATTTTTTATCAATACATCAATAGCCTTTTGTAACTGAGCATCATCTTCTTCTGCTAAAGTTTTAGCAAATTCCTCACTTTGATTAACAACAATATCAGGAACAACACCTTTTTCATTAATCCAATTTCCTTTAGGAGTTAACCACTTTTGTGTTGTATATTTTAAACTAGCTCCAGTAGATAATTCTACAGCCTGTTGAACAGTACCCTTTCCATAAGTTGTCTTTCCTATAATTTTAACATTTTTATAATTTTCTTTAAAACACGCCGCCAAAATCTCTGATGCCGAAGCACTAGAAGAATTTACTAAAACAGCAATTGGATAGGTTTTTTTATCCTTAGTCGTTGAAAAAACCTTACGTTTCTTACCCTTAGTTTCTATTTGATAAAGTACTGTTTTCTTATCAAAAAATAACTCTAAAATTTTAGTAACTTGAATTAAATGTCCACCTGGATTACTTCTAACATCTAAAATTAATGATTGAACTTTTTTCTTATCCAACTTAGAAAGTTCATTCTTAAACTGCGTAAACGTATTAGCAGCAAAAGAATCAATAGAAATATAACCGATTTTTTTACCATCCTTTTCAATAATCTTACTAGAAACAGATGGAATTTCAACAGCTGCACGTTTAACTACCAAATCAACCTCTTTACCATCCCGTTGCACTACTATTTTTATAGCTGTACCACTCTTGCCCTTTATTAACTTAGAAAGTTCTGTTAAAGACAATTTAGTAACATCTTTATCCCCAACCTTAACAAAAACATCATTTACTTTCATTCCTGCCTTTTTAGCGGGAGAATCTTTAAACATATCAACAACACAATTTTTGCCATCTCGTTGGCCTACTGTTACACCAATACCAACATAGCTACCATCAACTGCTTCATTAAAAGATTCAGTCTCCTCACTATCCATATAACTAGAATAAGGATCGCCCAAAGAATTAATCATACCAGATACAGCTGCATTTACTAAATCTTTCTCAGAAACAGAGTCATAATAATCCTTAAGTATTGTATTATAAGTAGAAATAAATTCATTTAATTCAGGAGATACCTCGCTATCTATAATATTCCCCTTACCAGAAATTAAAATACAACCTACAATTATACCAAATAAAACCGATATAACAATTATAACAACGACTTCGAAAGTATTAAAACTATTATCATCATCATTATCATCAGAAGATAACGCATCTTTTTCTTTAAAATTTTTCTTTAATGAGGAAAACTTATGAAAATATTTTTCAAGAAAAAAATCTTTTTTCTTTTTATTTTTATGACTCATCATATCACCTCATCAACACTACATAATATCATATCATAATAAAAATAAAAATAGAACAAAATTTCAAAAATTAATAAACAAAAATAAAATGATACCTAAATATCATTCTTTATATAAAATGAAAAACAAATTTCCATTCACTATTATATGGCGCCCCAACTAGGACTTGAACCTAGGACCCCTTGATTAACAGTCAAGTGCTCTAACCAACTGAGCTATTGAGGCATTTAGTCAACCATAAATGGCTAACTTAAATAACTTAAAATCGCATCTTTACCTTCTATATATTCACTAACATTACCTTTATCAAACTTAATTAATGTTGGTCCTACAATAGATAATTCACTAGCACTTTTTGGACTAGTATTAGATTGTTCTTTAACATAATCCTTATTAAAAGCACTATCCATATCAACCGAATATAAAGCTAAAGCATCATCTTTATTATTATAAGAACTAACTACACTACTAAATTCACTTGATAAATCACTATCAGACTTATCATAATATAAAACTAAATATGAATCCTCATTCATCGAAAAACTAGAACCTGCAAGAATCTCTTCATACTGAATAACAGCTTCAGTATTGTCCTTATTATCTGAAATAGTAGTATCACTACTATTATTAGTAATATGTACAGTAATTAAGAAAAATATACTTAAAATACCAATAACTACTAAAATAATAATTAAACCTTTTACCCATTCTTGTCTACCACTAGCATAATCAATTTGTTTATCAATTCTTTTTTTGTTTGATTTCGCCATGATACCACCCAAATTCATTATAACATAAACAAAAAAAGAGGTAAAGAATTATTTCATAGTTGGTAATACATTAATAGACTGGGCTATTTCTACCAATTCATCTGTACTTAACACATCACTTACAATATAATATTCTATTCCATTACTAGTCCAAGACAAAGAATTATCTGTCATTACACCCAAAGTATCCATCAAACGATAAGGCTCCCCATAAGTAGGAATTATTGTAAATTCCTCTTCAATATTAGCAGTCTCTTCTACAAGTAAAAATGGCTTATCTCCCTCAAAGGTCATTATAATACGCTCACCACTATCCTTTTTCATTCTTTCCTCATTAGCAAGTTTAGTACCACTAGGTATCAATAATGGATAAATAGATTCCTCTATACCAGAAGTTTCCTTAACCTCTTGAGACTCAACAGAATAGGTTCTCATAACAGTATCTAACTCAAAATAATTCTTTTTAAACGTAGGAGAAAAATCTATATCCTTAAAATTCATATCCATACAAATAACTTTATTGTTATTATATACTTTAACATTTTTAAAATTAAGTTTCTTATCTAGAGTAATTTTTTGATTAATAAGATTTAAATTATTCGGATAATTAACTTTAGTATTAATAGTATATCCATTATCTAATGCCTCAAAACTTCTTTCTTTATCATTATTTATATCATTAACTAAAGCCTCTAACAAATAAATTTGTGAATTACTATATGGCCAATCACTTTGAAACTTGAAACTCTTATTTAAAGAAGGTGTCAATATATAAACTCCACTATCATTCTTCAAAATAACTTGTGTATGATCATTTGCCTTATTAGTTAAAGAAACTTTATAATAATTATCTTTTTTATAACTAACTTCTATATCATAATTATAAACCTCATCATTATTAGTAATTTCTAACTCACCAGACAACTTATATCCCTTAGCCTTTGTCACTTTCTTACTTATATCTTTTATAACATTTTTCTCACTATATTGATTACACCCCGTAAGAAAAATCACAAGTACTCCCAATAAACATAAAATCTTTTTCATAACTCACCCCATTCAATTCTAATTAATTATATGGATGAATATTACTTTTATTACAAAAAAGAAATAGCCTAAACTATTTCTCTGTAATTCTAATTTTAACTTTTTTAGTTTTAGAAGTATATTCTAATTTCAAATCTTCCCCTGTTACTTTAACCTCAACTTCATGTTCTCCTACACCATAATTCTCCAAATCAATATATGCCTTTATAGAAGATGGATCAACATTATTAACTGTATCCTGACTACCCTTAACAACAACAGTAACTTGTCTATCATCCTCAGATAAAGCCTGTACTTTATAATTACTATTTAAATTTTCTGTTCTTACTGAAATATTCTCAAACTCTCTACTAATTGAGTTATCAATAATAACTTTAACAGTAATGGTTTTTACACTAAGTTCAGTAATACCAGCTGGCTTCTTAAGAGTAACATGATACTCTTTATCCTTTTCAAGTCCTTTAACATCAACTTCTACTTCTAACTGTTCTATCTTATCAATAGCCGCCTGTTCGCCGTAAACTTCAACACTAGAAATATTAGTATCTATAGACTTAATAGATTTACCAAAAGCTAAATTACCTGTAGGTACTACTTTAACTGGTACCTTTTTACTTGGTGAAGTAATAGTAATTTTGGCAGCAACTGTTTTTGGAACAATCTCTACATCAACTACCTTACCATTAGTATCATAAGCAACCAAAGGCACATTCTTCAAATTAATTTCTCCAGCTTTAGGATTAGGAATACTATTAACATCAACCAAAGCCTTAACCGTAGCAACCTTCTTAAGTTTATATTGAGCTCCTTTAACAATAACATCTGTTCTATCAAGTTCAATATCACTAATATATAACTTCTTATCTAAATTATCTTGATGTAGTGTATCAACTGTTAAAGTTCTAGTCTCACTAACTTTCTCGTAAATAGTAACCGTAACTTGTGAAGGATCCAACTTATAATCTAATGACTTCAAACGTTGGGTATATTTTAAAGTAACTTTATGATTACCTGGTTTTAATCCTGTTAAATCAACTGAAACACCTTTAGAAGGAGATTGTTTTGCTAAAAATATATGCCTTCTTTGTCCTACTAAAGTAATATCAACAGACTTAGGCAAACCCTCAACTACATACAACTCTTCGTTATAGATAGCTGAAACAGGTTGATTATATAAAATTTCCGCATACTGATCAATAACTACATTAGACTCCTGATCAATAATAACAAATGTTCCAAACGCCAAGACCAAACTCACAATAAGTAAAGTAGACTTTTTACCAGCCAATCTATCAAATGCTTTAGCATTCCCTTTAAAGAAACTCATAATTTTCAAAATCAACTTAGTAATAGGAGTAACTAATAATCGATCGAAGAATGATCCAATATGATGAAAAATTCTTCCGATTCTCTTAATTATTCTCTTCATATATCTCTTCCTCTTCTATCTCTTCTTCATCCATAACACTATCTTGTTTAGGTCTTAACTCATCAATTAACATCATTCTAACATCATCGAGAGTTAAATTATATAGCATTTCTCCTTTTAAAGCAATAGATACTCTACCAGTTTCCTCAGAAACGACAATACAAATAGCATCTGTCTCCTCAGCAAGACCCAAAGCGGCTCTATGTCTTGTACCCAAACGCCTATTCAATCTTGGACTACTACTAGTTGGAAAAACTGCCCCTGCACAAGTAACTCTATCTCCCTGAACAATAACTCCCCCATCATGTAATGGATTTCCTTCATAAAAAATCGCAATTAACAAATCACTTGACAAATCAGCATATAGCTTCTTAGCCTTATCAATATAATTACCCAAACTAATATCACGTTCAATAACAATCAATGCACCTATACGTTCTTTTCGTAAATAATCAATTGCATTAACCATTTCATAAACCAAATGTTCCCTCTCATCAACAGTCAATACTTTATGCCTTCCAAGTAATTGACTACGACCAAGTTGCTCCAAAATTGTCCTAATCTCTGGCTGAAAAACAACAATCAACGCAATAGGCCCCCATTGAATGATATATTCAAGTAATACTCCTATCGTAACAAAACCAAACCAATCACTAACAAATTTCAAAATTATAATAAAAGCTACACCCTTAAAAATTAAAGACAATTTTACATTGTTCTTTATATTCTTAAGAATAAAATAAAAAATTAACCATACTAAAGAAATATCAGCAATTTTCCTTACTATAGATAATATATCAGTCACAGTTATTGACATTACATCCTCTCCTTTATGCCTTTTACTAGTATACAAAAAATAAAAAAATTAGTAAAGAGCTCTCTACATTCCTGTATTCGAATTAGAATTATTAGCACCAGTAGGAATATTAGCCCCATTAACACCATATGGATTACTTACATTAGAATAACCTGAATAAGCATTATTAACAACAGACGAGCCAGTAGCAGCAACACTATTAGCCTCTTGTAATGTAGAAACCATATTTTGTGCATTAGATGCCATTACTCCTAAAGAAGTATCTGTAGATTGAACATTACTAACAACAACAGTATTCTCCTTAAAAAGCTTTTTCTCCTTTTTTTTATTAAGATATTGTTCACCCAAATAACCAATACAAGAACAAATCAAAATAAAATTTAAAATAGCAATCACAATATATAATGGACCATCTAATATATCACGGAAAAACACAATTATAATATCCAATAGACCACCCCTATTCTAAAATATATAATAACATTTTACTAATATTTTATCAACCATATAACAAAATTATTAAAAATAAAATTATAATAAAAGTAAAATTATCAATAAAGGAACTAACTACAAATAACTAATACCAAAATAAACTCTATTTTTATTAAATAATTAAAATATATATTTTCAATTTTACAAACAAACTAAAATACAATTATCAATTATTTATATTCTAATTTGTGATATAAAATAGCATTTTTCATAATTTTAAGAATAATTTTTTATAATGATTACTTAAAAAATCACAAATTAATAGTTAAATTACTTTACAAAATCAACAATAAGAAAAATAATATGACTCTCAAAAATAAAAAAGTAAGATAAATATCTCTTATTTGTTAAAAAATATAATTTTATTTCACTAAATAATTTCTTATTACTCTTTGGCTCTATATTATTTTTCCATATCCAAAAAATATTAACAAATTTTTTTATACAAAAAAAAGACTTAATTTAGTTACAACTAATTAGTCTCTAAATGGTTAAATAAAATACCTATATTTACTAATCCGCAAATACCAACAAGTGTATATATAACTCTAGTAAATAAGCCACCATCACCAAACAACATTGCAACTAAATCAAAATCTAATATTCCAATAAGACCCCAATTAATGGCACCTATAATGGTAATAACTAATAATATTTTTTGTATTGTTTCCATATATCATTCCCTCCTACCATTAGCATTTCCAAAAAATAAAAATTTATACAATATTTCATTTTTTTAAATAAACATATTAAAAATTATAAAATTTAATAATATTAGGGAAAATATCAATAAAAACTTATCACTCAATCCCAGATTGTAAGGAATAGGTTTTAAGCTAAAGGATACTATTATAATTGAAAGTATAAACCCATATATTTATCCATTAAAAACTAAGACTGAACTAAAATTTATTATATATGAATTTTTATATGATATCTATATAAATCAAAATAATAACCAAAATTAAATATTAAAATATTCTTACATTAACCAAAACTTAAAATAAAAATTTCCAATAATTTTAAATATTTATTGTATTCTTCTTACAGAAAGAATCTTCATAGAAGAACCATTAATCCAATCAGAAACATCACTTACAATAACTCCCTGTTTTGGATTTGTAGCATGAATCATCTGACCTTCACCAACATATAAAGCCGAATGAGTTGGATTATTATCAGTATAACCCCAACTTAAAATATCCCCAGGCAAAACATCTTCATAATCTATACCATAACCATCATTAATCTGAGTAGAACTACTTCTACTAATTGTAACACCTGCTTGTGAATAAACATATTGGACAAAACCACTACAATCAAAGCCATTAGGACTATCTCCAAAAGCAACATAAGGAGTCCCCACTAAGGAATAAGCAGTAGCTACTAATAAATCATTACGAGAAGCATGAGCCTTTTCTACTTTAATAACATAATTAGCAAAAGATATATTAAAAGATTTATCTATTGCCTTAATAAAAACCTGATATTCACCAATTTCATCATTATTGAAATTACTCTGAAGCGTATAAAAACCATTACTCCCATTACTATGATATGATAACTCACCATCAATATCATCAACAACAGAATCTATATTATCGACTAAAGAATAAAACTCACCCTTAGTAACAACAACTTCTTCCTGTTTTAATTTTATAACAGGGCCTTTCAAATCAGTCATAGAAAAAACATCCAAAACCTTATTAACAATCTTCTTACTTCTTACTTCTTTATTAATATTATTATCGATATCCGAAATATTAATATCAATCAATTCACCAATACTATCAAAAGATCTAGAAATATTATAATAAGCATTAGTATACTGAATCTTCTTATCATTTGAAATAGTAAATAAAGGTAAATTAATATTTAAATTATAAATAAAATAACTAATTACTAACACAATAAATACTACTAAAACCCATAGTTTTGAAAAACTATCAAAACCTTTCATAATAGTATTCCTCCCAAATAAAAAATATATAGTAAATAGTATATATACTAATAATATATGCAAAAGGTTAAAAAATATGTCAAAAAATATAAAAATCAATATTTTCATAAACTAAAAAAACTAAAAATTTAGTTTTCACATAGTTTATTACTAAAAATTTTAATTCTACCAATACTATTTTATACTGATTTTTTATAAGTCATTAATAACACCATGAATTAAATTCAAATCAGAAGGTATTATCCAAGAAACATTCGCTTTTTTGAATAAAACTAAAGGAATTATAGCGCCACTTCTAGCTCCATCCATCCATTTAGGATTTTCAGGCATAAGTTCATATAATTCTTCCATCTTTATATCATAAAAAACTTTCTCTGTTCCTTTTATATAATCATCTAAACTAACCATATACTTATGAATACCATCATCAAATAAAGTATTAGTAACTAAATTAAAATTAGTTAAAAGCTCAAATCTTTCTTCTCCACCAGTAAAAATAGCACAATCATAATCTTTGTCCAAAGAAACATCTTTTAGCTTATCTTCAATAAATTGTTCCATCTCAGAAACAGTATTCCCACTAATACTATTATTTACTTTAGAAAAATTAT
This sequence comes from uncultured Mycoplasmatota bacterium, assembly GCA_948466315.1. Classification (GTDB taxonomy): domain Bacteria; phylum Bacillota_I; class Bacilli_A; order RF39; family UBA660; genus CAOJZZ01. Next base: position 14,982 of record CAOJZZ010000029.1, read on the forward strand.
TCAACAAATCAGCAACTCCAACAGTTAAATTTTTAGTATCTGTAACTTTTGAACCATTAAATGTAACTAATTCCGTTGTTTTTCCACCCATATTAATTATTAATACTTTCTTATTATTATAATCATTTTTCATAGCACTAGCTAAATAATAATTTTCAATACCATGACTAATAATATTAAAATGCAAATCAAATTTATCATTAAATAATCTAACTAACTCTTGCTTTTTTTGATAACTTAAATTTCTAAAAATACCTGTTACATAAATATGAGTATTTTCATATTTAAAATTATATTTTGCCTTAAGCTCTGAAAAATATGAACAAACCTCACCTAAGTTTTCCTTACTAATTCCCAAATTCGGATCAAATCCATTTTTAAAATAAATAGAATGTTCTTCTAATAATTCTAACTCATCAATATATTGATAAACCTTTATAGTTGAAGAACCCAAATCAATATAATATTCCCTCATACAACACCTCATAATAAATTTTAAAATCTAATAATACCATGATAACTAAGCTTCAATAGTTGAAGATTCCTCAAATATAATCTTTTTATTTGTAAAATCAACAGTAACATCTATTCCCAATGGTAAAATGCCTATTACAAAAGAATGACCTATATTAACATTATACAAAACAGGTAAATCAGTATGATTAAATTCACCTAATACCTTTTTGTAAACATCTTTATATTCTTCATAATAAATTTCTCCTTGTGGTTTACCAACAATAATTCCTTGAATAACATCAAAAATACCCTGAGCTCCTAGATTTCGTAAACAACACAGCAATTCATTCGGTTTAATATGATCTTCACTAGTTTCTAATAACAAAATTTTATCTTTCCACTCATTCTTAGTAGGCCAAATTTCTGTACCAATAAACATTGAAAAAACATCAATACAACCACCTAATAACTGACCAGTAACTATTCCAGATCCTTGCAACACCTCATATCCATGTCCTTCTTTTAACAGCTTTTTCTCTAGTTTTTTATTCTCCTCACTCCACGGAACAAAATCATTAGTCCAATATTCACTAGATAAAACATTATACCCAGTAGAATCATTAAACAAAATACTTTCAATAGCATTCTTAGTATAATCAAACATTTTCACATATTCCCCAATCTCACACATAATTGAGGGACCATAAAATGATACAAGACCTGCTTTGTTCATCATAAAATGATTTACTGTAGAATCAGAATAACCCATAAAAATTTTCGGATTTTTTCTAATAATTTCATAATCTATATATGGTAAAATTCTTATTGTATCATCTCCACCTATAGCACAAAAAATTGCCTTAATAGAATCATCTCTAAAAGCATCCATTAAATCCTTTGCTCTATCTTCAGGATGTTTATAAATATAATCAATTCCCTTCAAAGCATGTGGCATCGCAACAACTTCTAAAGAAAAATCATTTTCTAATCTTTCTTTAGCTATATGATATTTATGTATTAAATTTTTTTCTCCTAATAAACCAGATGACAAACTAACAACGGCTATTTTATCTCCTTTTTTCAATCTTTTTGGTCTTATCATAATTTCACCCTCCAAATATATTTAAACCTCTAAAAACATCTTTCTTATCTCATCCAAAGAAACATACATTTTATTACCTGATTTTGTTTCTTCAAGTTCCATAGATTCACTATCAAATTTATTTCCTATAATAAGGGCATATGGAGTACCTAAGGTATAAACATCCTTTATTTTATTTCCTAAAGAATAACCATTACGATCATCTAATATACATGAAATACCCATTTCATTTAATTTATTATATAATTCTAAAGCTACATCATATTTATCATCTATATAAACAATCTGTATCTTATAAGGAGCTACTACTAAAGGTAAAGAAAACCCTTTAATAGAATCACCATCTTTTAATAGATTATTTTCTATAATAAGAGCAATAATTCGTCCTAAACCAATACCATAGCATCCCATATAATATGGCTGATTTTTTCCATTCTCATCTTTATAAAACAACTTCATACTATCAGAATATTTTGTACCTAACTGAAAATTATTTCCCAACTCAACTACATTATATTCTTTCAATGAAGATAAATCATCAATACCAAGTTGTTGTAAATAATCATCTTTATTATCAAAAGATAAAACCTCTTTATTAATTCCAATATTACGCTCTTCATCATAAAGAATAACATCTTCACCTAAATTTGTAATACCTTGAAATTCTTCAGATACACTTCCTCCCATAGTACCATTATCACTAATAGTAGGAATAGCATTTATTTTAAGACGCTTAAAAATATTCAAATAAGCTTGGTGCATTAAATCATAAGTTTTTTTCATATCTTCTTCATTCTTATCAAAGGAATAAGCATCCATCATCACAAATGTTCTAGGTCGAAAAAGATATCCCCTTGTTCTAATTTCTTTTCTAAACTTCTCACTAATTTGATAATAAACAGCTGGAAGATTTTTATAAGAAATTAATCTATTAGCCCCAAAAATTGTAGCACACTCCTCAGCCGTAGGAGCAAGTCCATATTCTCCTAAATTACTTTTCAAATTAAACATAATATCATTCTCATCAGTATATAAAGACCATCTACCAGATTGATCCCATACCTTACGAGGTTGCAACTTAGGAAATTCTACTTGAATACATCCAACTTTATCTAATTCTTCTATAATAATATTTTCAACTATTCTTTGAATTTTCATCCATAAATTACCATATCCATATATTCCACTCTCATATTGATATAATTCCCCAAGTTTCATTAAAATATCTTGACCAGAGTAATTTTTATCAATATCATTCAAATTAATTTTTTTTATATTTAAACGACTCAATCTCATAAGATAAATCTCCTCTCAATAAAAGCTTAATAATAGCTATTTATTTAATTTTACCATGTATGCTTTTATATGTAAAATTACTATTACATTCTTTTCAAAATTTTTGATAAACTACTTCCCCTGCTATAATACAATCTACTATATTATTAGCTTTCAAAGACTCAAAAATCCGATTATTATAAGTACATAAATCACCATTCAAATCAAACGGTCTAAGAAAAATGGCTTTTTCCCCCATTATTATGAACAAACCTCATAGCAAAAACATCACTATAACCATCAACTATATAATAGACATTACTACAATTTGAGTTTAGGTAAAATTCAGAAAAAAAAGAAAAAGTGAATTTGCTTTATCC
>CAOJZZ010000030.1 GCA_948466315.1 uncultured Mycoplasmatota bacterium
TCAAATAACAAAAAAACTAGACGGTACTTCTAGTTAATATTTATTACTCTCGAATTAAAAGTTCGAGTTTCCTATCAATCTGGTGGAGCATAGCGGGATCGAACCGCTGACCTCCACGGTGCAAACGTGGCGCTCTCCCAGCTGAGCTAATGCCCCATTACTAACTATATTAACACAGTCAGTAATTGAATTATAGCATAACAATTTTTTTATTGTCAATGTTTTTTGTATATTTTCTTTAAAAAATCTCTTTCTTTATAATATATATCCCCTATTTTTATTAAGTGATAGTTATTTCTATAAAATTTTTCCTTATTATTTATTATCTTAGACTTTTTAAAATGATAGTTATTTAGATATCTTTCTAATAAAAACTTATTATAGGAATAATTTATTTGCTGGTGTTCTTTTGTTATTTTATATATTAGAAATATACTAATAATAATTATATTTAGATTTAAATTATTTATATTTATTATAAAAAGAGAGATTACTATTATATAACTTATATAAATAGAGATTATAAGACTTCTTTTTATTGGATAAAAACTGGCTAATAATAAATTTACTAATTTACCACCATCTAATGGATAAATTGGTAACAAATTAAATAATAATATTCCATAGTGATAAAAAAGAATCATAGTATGGTATTTAGGTAAAAGTATTAATAGTAGATTCTTGGCTAATTCTTGAAAAATTGGTCCCATTACTAATATTAAAAATTCCTTTTTTATAGAACTATTTAAGGATAAGTTAAATTTAGAAATTCCTCCTAATGGATAAATATATATTTTATCTACTTCTATTTTTAAGATAATAGCACATAAAAAATGGCCACATTCATGAATAATAATCAAACTACTAATAACAAAGAAAGGAATAAATGAGGCTGTTAGAATAGCCCCTATTGCAAATAGGTAAACTAATTTATTTATTTCTAAGTAATTAAATATATTCTTTATAATTTAAATACTTCCCATCTTTTTGAAAGACTAAATATAATTTATCAGTTTTTACCTCGCCTAATAAGTCACCTTTTTTTACATAGTCATATAACTTTATATTAGTAGCATTTATATTAGCATAAAAAACATCCACCCCATTAGTCTGTTCAACTATTACTGTATTGCCATACTCTTCTTTTTCACCAACATATACTACTATACCACTTTCTAATATTGGTACCATATATTTTTTGGGTACAGTTAAAGCAACACCATCTTTATAAGCACTTTTCTTGGAATAAGTTAATTTTTCATTAAACACTGGGGCTTCTTCTTTGATTATTTTATCTATCGAGAGAATATTACCAAAATATTTTTGATATAATTTTTGTATTTTAGTAAATTTTATACTTTTTTCATAAACATTTTTTATAATTTTATTTTTGGTAGCTGGATTATTTTTTACTAGAATTAATCCTGTTAAAAATATTATAATGGTAAGTAGTAAACGACTTAGGAAATTTCGTATTCTTTTTTTTAGTACAAGTTTTTTAACGACCTTTTTCTGATTCATAATATTTCTCCTTTTTGTTAAGTTTATGCAACAAAAAAGAGAATTATACTTATTCTCAGTTTATACTTATATCTTTATATTTTTTAGGAAGTAAATTAATAATAAAATAGATGATTTCAGCATAGATAATGTTTAATAATAGACTATGAGTTATCTTATATAGTATTCTTTCTAAAGTAATAGGAACTAGATTAAAGATTAATATTAGTAGAGCAGATGTTGCTTCGTAGACAACAATAATCATTATGATATAAATTATTATCTTAAAATAATTTAGATTAAAATTTTTATAAATATATTTTGAAAATATTCCTATTCCTAGAAAAAGAATTGCGTTAAAAAATAAAAGATTAGTATAGAATAAATCATATATTATACCTAGAAAAAAGATTAGTAGATAATAAGATACTTCTTTCTTTTTATAGAAGGGATAGATTAAGAAAATAGTAGTTAGAGTAAGTAGTGGTGTAAAAAGAGATAAATCATTAGGCATATAGGGTAAAAAGTTTGTTAATACCCCATCAAAAACAAAAGCTATTACAATTATAAGGGCATTAATCATCTTATTTTTTCTCCTTTAAAATAGTAACATAGTGAATTTTATTAAAATCTTGAGTGGTTTTTATATATAAAGTATTGCTTAAATTGTATTTATCACTTTCTATTTTTTCTACTGTTCCAACATAGATACCACCTGGAAATAAACCTCCTAAGCCACTTGTTACTACTTGATTTTTTACATCAATTTGGGTATTTTTGTCTATACCAGTTACTTTTAATAAACCACTTTTTTTATCATACCCATTTAATATAGCATAATTATCACTATCATTTGTTTTAATAGCAACACTTACCTTGTAATTAACATCATCTGAAGTAATTAATTTTATTTCACTTGAATTGGTATAGACTTTAGAAATTTTACCTATCAAACCATTTTTAGTTATTACAGCCATACCAACTTTTATATTGTCCTTTTTTCCTTTGTCAATAGTAATATTATTGAACCAATAGCTTTTATTTCTAGAAAGAATAGTAGCATTTTGGGCATCATATTCTGTTAGAGTTTTGTTTAATTCTAAAGCTGATTTTAATTCTTGAATTTCATTTTCTAATGATTCATTAACATTTTTTTGAATAAGATAACTTTCACTTTGATCTATATTTTTTTCTTTATTTAAAGCAGTAAAGGGGTACATAATTACTTTATTAAAAAACATAGATACGTCTTTAAAAATAGTTTCAACAAAAGTAGTATTTCTATTTAAGTGTAGAGATATTGCTAATAATACTATTATGATAACACTTATTATTGGTATTAGTACTTTGTTGTTTTTCTTACTATTTAAATTATTTTTTTTCCTATACATTCTTATCATCCCGTTCTTCCTTATTATATTATAAATTTTATTTTGTTACAATCGTAGATTTTAAATATTATGATGTTCATAAAAACTGTAATAAGAATTTTCTCCTACTATTATGTGATCAAGTATTGGTATACCTTGAATTTTACCAGTAGTTGCTAGTTTTTCTGTAAAAGATATATCTTCTTTACTTGGTGTTATATCATTAGATGGATGATTGTGCATGCAAATAATACTTGAAGCACTTAGCCTATAAGCTTCTTTAAATATTTCTCTAGGATGAGTAATACTTTGATTAATTGTCCCTATAAATAGGAGTTTTTGTCCAATTAGTTGTTGTTTATTATTAAAATATAGACAGTAGAAATGTTCTTGCTTTAAATTTGAAAATAAATATTTAGTATTTTCCCAAATATTATCTGGAGAAGTTAGTTTTTTTATAGTCTTATTTTTCTTTAGATTAATTCTTTTACCTAATTCGATTGCTGCTACTAATTCTAAAGCTTTTACCTCCCCTATTCCTTTAATTTCAATTAATTGATTAATGCTAATGTCTTTTAAATCTTCTAGGGAAAATTTTTTTAAAATTTCTAAAGCTAGGTCTGTTACGTTTTTTTCTTTAGTACCATTTTTTAAAATAATTGCTAGTAATTCTTTATCGGTTAAATTTTTAGGTCCTACTGTTTTTAAACGTTCTCTTGGACGTTCTTGAGTAGGAAAATCTTTTATTCTATAACTAATCATTTGCCACCTCTTTTATATTATTAGCATATTTTAGAGGATTACTATTATTTTTTTATTATTTCTTCATAATTAGCTAAAACTACTTCTTCTATTTTTAATATTTCTTCTTTTTCTTCTGTATTTTTTATTAATAAATCAAACTGAGTAACATTATTATAAAATTCTTCATTAGCTAGGTTTACTTCTTTGATATATAACTGATAACCATCTTTTTCATATATTTCTTTTATTTTAGTAGCTATTTCTTTACTTTTAGTTATGCCTAAATAAACATAGTATTTATCATTTTTAAAGTCAATGGCTTTAATATTCATATTCTTACTATTTTCTTCCATAATATCTTTTGAGGTGTATACTCCTTCTTGCAAAAAATAATAAGTATTGCCTTCTTTAAATGTTTGAGTCAGTTTTTCTTTAGCATTTGTATATAAATAATTGCCAAGAAATGTTCCGATTAATAAAAATAATACTCCTATAATTAACGTTTTTTTCATATTATCACCAAAATTAAGATATCAAATTAATTTTAGGATTTTTGTCGATTTTTCTATGTTATCATTAATTATACTGTAAATAACAGACTTACTTTTATTATTGATTTTTTCATCTAATTTATCATTTAAAATATTTAATAATTAATATAGTAGTATTATTATTTGACTCTACGCTTATGTGTCTATTATCTTTTTCTATTATTTTTTTGCTAATGATAGGCTTATTTCGATACTATCTTTAGAAGCATTTTTTCCGATAGAATAAACAGTAAAGTAAGTATTCTCTTTATCTTTTTCATATTTATAATAAGAACTTCCTATATTATAAGTTTTTATTATGTTTGTAATATCACAATTATTTTTAAAAGTAGAGATTTTTTCCGAATTAATATCATTAACTTCTAAGTGATAATAACCTGTTTCATTTATAGCATTATTTACTAAAGTAGCTTTTAGACTTGTTTCTAAGGTTGCTACTGCACAAATTTTTAAGACTAAGTAAGGTAATTAAATAAGCTAATTCTTTTTGGTTTACTTTTTTATTATCTAAATCAAGAGGTAAAGTAATATTTTCTTCAACATTCAAAATAAGTGTTAAATTATAAAATTGGTAAATAAGACCTACTTGTCTTATTCTAAAGATCACTAGTTGAGACTCATCAAAGCTATAAATATCTTTTCCTCCTCATTATATTTAAATGATTCTTTCTTTTTTTATTTTTATAGCTCAATCCTAGATTGTTGTGGATAATATTTATTTTCAATATTATATTAGTAATAAAAAATATAGTACTATATAGATCACTACTTATAATCTAATAAAGAACAATTTAGTTATAAAACTATTTTCTTTACAAGGATATTATACGATAAGGAAAGTTACATCTAAGTTACAATATAAAAAAAGTAAATCTACTGATCTACTTATATAATACCCATTAACTATTAAAAATCTATTTTTTTTATTTACTTTTCAATATTTATTTTTTATTTTATCTTTTATATTGTTTTTATCTATTAGACTTTAAAACTTCTTCAAATATTTTTTTATCTTCTTATAATAAAATTATTCTTACTTTTTATATAAATATCACATAATTAATAGATGAATAAAAATTCATTATATTAGTTAACCTTATACTATTATCTTAATGATTAGTTGTAACAATATATATATTTAGTTAGTAGGCAATTATTATTTTTTTAATATACTTACTTTAATTAAGTCCTTTTAGTAGTTTTAACTTTTCCTCTTCTTCTTTTAATTTTTCTCTATCCATATCTACAATATTTTGAGGGGCTTTTTTAATATAATTTTCATTACTTAATAGATTTTTTCTTCTTTTTATTGAAGATTCTAATTTCTTTATTTCTTCTAATACTTTGTTGTTGTCTACTTTTTCTTCTTCTAGGTAATAAGTAATTTTTATATATTTAGAATTGTACTTTACTAAATTATAATCAATTGGGGGAGTATCTATTATATTATCTTGGTTAATTTTTAATTGAGATTTATACATATCTATAATATTTTCTTCTGATTCTATAGTTACTAAGGCATCTTTTGTTATTTTATTAGTGGCTTTTAAATTACGAATAGCAACAATGTCTTCAATTACTTTATTTATTATTTCGCTACATTCTTTATCGATATATTTTTCTTCTGGTTGTGGATAGTTAGTAATCATAATTGATTCTTGTTCTTTAATAGGAAGTAATTGATATATTTCTTCTGTTACATAAGGCATAAAAGGATGAAGTAATTTTAAGATATTAGTTAGTACTTTTAAAAGTACTTTTTTAGTTACTGTGTTCATATTACTTTTAGAAAATTCAATATACCAATCACAGAAATCTTCCCAAATAAATTTATAAAGTTCATTACCTACATTATGAAATTCATATTTATCCATATTACTAATTATACTTTTGATAATTAAATTCATTTTGGTAATAATCCATTTATCTTTCATGGCTAATTCATTATAGTCTAGATAATCATCTTCTAAATCAGTGATATTCATTAAGACAAATCTAGAGGCATTCCATAACTTATTAATAAAGTTCCAGGATGATTTTACTTTTTCTTCATCGTAACGAAGATCCATACCAGGGGCTGAATTGGTTGTTAGAAAGTATCTTAGAGCATCACAGCCATATTTATCAATTACATCCATAGGGTCTACACCATTACCTAATGATTTTGACATCTTGCGACCTTCTTTATCTCTTATTAGTCCATGAATTAAACAATCTTTAAATGGTCTTTTGCCAGTAAACTCTAGTCCTTGAAAAGTCATCCTATTAACCCAAAAAGGAATAATATCGTAACCAGTTACTAAGACATTAGTTGGATAATATCTTTTATATAAATCGGTTTCTTCAGGCCAACCTAGAGTAGAAAAAGGCCATAAGGCTGATGAGAACCAAGTATCTAAGACATCTTTATCTTGAGTCCAACCTTCACCAGGTGAAGTTACTTGTACTTTCATTTCTCCGTCTTTATACCAAGCAGGAATTTGATGACCCCACCATAATTGTCTTGATATACACCAATCATAGGTTATTTCCATCCAATGAGTCATTGTTTTTTCATATCTTGTTGGAACAAAATTTACTTTAGTATCTTTATTTTTTTGATTTTCTAGTACTCGGTCGGCTAAGGGACGCATTTTGACAAACCATTGTTCTGATAAATAAGGTTCTACTACTGCATCGCTTCGCTCACTATGGCCGACACTATGAACTATCTCTTCTACTTTAATTAATAAGTCTTTTTCTTTTAAGTCTTCAACTAGAGCTTTACGACATTCTTCACGACTCATTCCAGCATATTTATAAGCATTTTCATTCATAGTAGCGTCTTTATTCATAACAACTACTTTTTCTAAATTATTTCTTAAACCAACTTCATAGTCATTAGGATCATGAGCAGGAGTAATTTTAACTACTCCAGTTCCAAATTCAGGATCAGCATGTTTATCACCAATTATAGGAATTTTTTTATTTACGATGGGAAGAATAACATTTTTACCTATTAAATCTTTATATCTTTCGTCTCTTTCATTTACCGCAACCGCTGTATCGCCAAATAAAGTTTCAGGACGAGTAGTTGCTACTTCTAAATATTTATCGCTGTCTTCAATAAAATATTTTAAATGATAAAAAGCTCCTTTATCTTCTTTATAAATAACTTCCTCTGTAGATAGGGCTGTCATTTGTTCTGGATCCCAGTTAATCATTCTTTCGCCACGATAAATTAAACCTTTATTATATAAATCGATAAAGACATGGTTGACAGCTTTATTTAGACCTTCATCTAAAGTAAACCTTTCTTTGGAATAATCAACAGATATTCCCATCTTAGCCCATTGTTCGTGAATAGTATTAGCATATTCATCTTTCCATGACCAAGCTTTTTTTAGCCAGTCTTCTCTTTTCATGTCGCGAGGTTTTATCCCCGCTTCTTTTAGACGTTTATCTACTTTGGCTTGAGTAGCAATACCAGCATGATCCATTCCTGGTAGCCATAAACAGTCATAACCTTGCATTCTTTTATAACGAATAATCATATCTTGTAGTGTTACATCCCAAGCATGTCCTAGGTGAAGTTTACCTGTTACATTTGGAGGTGGTATAACAACACAAAACGGACTTTTATTGCTATTACTGTCTGCCTTAAAATATCCTTTTTTCTTCCATGTTTCATATTTGTCTTTTTCAACTTCTTTATGATTATATTTTTTTTCTAACATTTTATCATTCCTTTTTTGTTATATTAAAAAAACGAGCTATTATCCAAAGGACGAATTGCTCGTGGTACCACCTTATTTTATACTAATATTAAATCAGTATCTCAACATTCTTAACATGAATGACTCGTAATTTCTTACTACCTTTTCAGAAATTATGCTCCATCGCTACCTTCAATAGCACTCTTTATCTATTTACACCACCATAGACTCTCTTAGAAAGAAATGACTATTTACTCCTCGACTTCATTGCACTTATCTGAATTATAAACTATTTATTCTATTTTTTCAATACTTAGAAATTAGTTTTTTTACTAGAGTAATTTTAGCGTATCCATTTCCACTATTACCTGATATAGTATTTTTCCCATCATGACTAGGCATTCCTATATAGTTTCCTTTTATATTAGTCCAATTATAACCTTTACCATCAATCATTACTGTATCAGTGAACTTATAGCCACTATAGTGAACGTTTTGACCTGTATGAACTATATTATCACTTGTTGATTCTTCCTTTATAGCGTCACAACCATTATGTCCTGATATAAACGAAGAACCTCCTCCACCTGAACCATGATCAATATTAACAATACCATAACCTCCTCCGCCATAGCTTCCTAAATTAATCACTCCTCCTATTCCAAATAAACCATTAAGCGTTGTATCAGCATTTCCACCTTGTCCCCCACTAGTTTGTGTTGCACCTTTTCCCATATAATTTATTCCTGCATTATTATAATATTTTGTAGTGGCATATCCTATTAGGCCACCTCCTGATTTAATTCATTATTAATTTGAGTTAGTTTGATTTTAAAAGTTAAGATTGAACTTGCTTTTATAACATCATTATCTACTCTAATATGAGCATCTCCATTAATAAACATTTCAGAGTTTAAGGCACTATAAACTATTGAATTAAACAATACTATTAAAAATATCGTTACTACTAATAAATTCTTATTCTTCATTCTAATACTATTCTCCTTTATAAAAAGAAAATAATTATCAAAAAGCAAACTCCTTTATGATTATTTATATATTTATATTATAAGAAAACACTTAAAAAAATCGTGACTATTTTCACGACTAAAATTTTATTTTATATTATTTGTAGAATTAAAAATTACATTTTACTTTGACTAAATTTATTAATATACAATATTTGGAAAACATTATTTACTAAAGATTATATATTATACTATTGTCAAGGTGACTAATTTTATACTATAATCATTATAGTAATAATAAAGGAAATATTTGTTTTTCATAAAGGAGTTTGCTATATGAAATAAAGATAAAAGTATTAAAATTAGGCTTTTATCTTTTTATATTGAGAATTTATTATGTAATATTTACTCTTTTAATTATCTTTTTTCAATTCTGCCTCATATAATTGTTTATATTCTTTATTATTTTTTAGTAATTGTTGATGAGTTCCTTGAGCTTTTATTTTTCCTTCATCAATAAAGAGAATTCTATCACTATTAATAATAGTTGATAATCTGTGGGCTATTATTAAAATAGTATAATCTTTTTGTAAGTTTTCGATAGCTTTTTGGATACTAGCTTGAGTTTCATTATCCAAAGCTGAGGTTGCTTCATCGAATAAAATTATTTCTGTTTTTTGAACAAAGGCACGAGCTATTGCTAAGCGTTGGCGCTGTCCTCCACTGAGACTTACACCACCTTCTCCTATTATAGTATCATAGCCATTTGGTAGTTTTTCAACAAACTCATGTAAACAGGCCATCTTACAAGCTTTAATCATTTCTTTTTCCGTTAAATCTTCTTTCACTAATCTTAAATTATCTCTAATACTTAAATTAAAAATATAGGGATTTTGATTAATAATAGTAATATTACCACGAATTGTTTTACGATCTAGTTCTTTAATATCAATACCATCAATTGTTATTTTACCACTGTCTATATCATACATTTTACATAAAAGACTAAAAATTGTACTTTTACCAGCACCAGATTTACCAACAAAGGCGACTGTCTCGTTAGCATTTACTTTAAAGGATATATCATCTAGAATCTTTTTTTCTTCATTATAACTAAACGTAACATTGAAAAATTCAAAATCCCCATTTATCTTGGTAATATGCTTTTGACCAAAACTTTCTTTTTTAAATTCGTCACCATTTATTATTTCAAATATTCTAGTAGATGATAAGTTAAAGTCTTTTACTTTTTCCATTAATAAACTAACCCAATTAACAATAGAGGTTACTCTTCCCATATAATTATGAATAACTAGAGCATTAGCAATTGCTAAGTCATTTTTTACAACTAAATAAATTAGTAAAAAAATCATTCCAGTATCAAGAAAATCAATTAAACAATCCCTTAATAGTCCATAATTTCTATCTACACTGCTCATAGCATAACGTTGTTTATTTAAATCTATTATCCTAGTATCTAATTCAGCCATGAAACTTTCTTCAGCATCTAACATTTTTATGTCTCTCATTCCTCTTACTAATTCTCCGATAAATCCTGAGACCTTTTCATTCTTTTCACGAAATACCTTATCTTTTTTATAAAATTCTGAAACTTTCTTATGCTCTACTAAATAAAGAATTAAAACCATTACTAGCAAATAACAAAAAGCGGTTTTATTAATTAAATAAATGGCACTAAATATTCCTATATTAGTAATAATATTTCCTAAATAGCGATTTAGAACATTAAATATTTCAGCTATTTTACTAGTATCATTAGTTAATCTTTGAATGAATACTCCTGATGAATTATTATCAACACACTTATTTTCTAATTTTAAAATTTCACTACCTAGACTATATTGAATCTTTGAAAATGTTTCCCTATAAACGACTTGAGAATTTTTACTAGCAAAATAACGTGTTAAATTTCTTACTATTTCTACTAGAAAAATAACAATACTTATATATATAACTTGTTGAAATTTATTACTTGTTAAATCTACGATAACTCTAGCACTTAAAATAGGAACAAAAATACTTATAATTATTGATATAATATTACATAAAATATAAAAAAATATTCTTTTCTTTTGATCTTTAGCATAATTCCAAGCAAACTTTAAATTACTCCATAATTCCTTCACATCCTTTTACTCCTTTCTAATATTTTAGACTATTACTATTAATAGCCTGCTTAGCATAGTATATCATATTTTATCTTGATTTTTCAAATTTAGTAATAACATTTTTACTATAATTAGTTTAATATTTGAAACTTATTATTATAGTAATTTATTTTAAGTTGTGTATTTTTTTATTTATGATAAACTATAATACGTTACTTGGAGGTTTATATGAACAGAATTATTAAGAAATTACTCATTTATACAAGTCCATTTTTTATTCTAGGAAGTGGAGTTCATTTTAAATTATGTAAAGATAATACTTTTTCGTTTGCTGGTAAGATAAGTAATTATCAAAAAAATTTTAGTGGTGATGATTTTTTAATTGCTGCACATAGAGGTTTTTCTTCTTTTGCAGTTGAAAATTCTAAAGAAGCTATTTCTATGGCTGCTAATTGTAGTTTAGTAGACTTTATTGAAGTAGATGTACGATTAACAAAGGATGGTCAGTTAGTACTTTCTCATAATAATGATGTTACAGATCAATTTGGTAATAATATAAATATAGCTAAAACTGATTCAGAAAAACTTCTTACTAATAACTTAATCTACAATACTTCACCTACGACTTTTACTAATAAAAATGATAAAATAATTAATGATAGAGTTAAGATCTTAAATGGCACTTCTTATAATATTGCTAGTTTTTTAGAAGGGATGTATCATTGTGGCGAAAAAGATATTTTTCTGGATATAAAATTTGAAAATAATACTAAAGAAATGTCTCAAGCATTAATAAAAGAATTAAAAAATGTAAATACTGATTCTATTATATTTCAAAGTTCTGATTTAGAGGCTCTTAAATATTTAAAAATGTTGGAACCTAATTACCGTTATTTTGCTTTGATACATGAAAAAGAGCAATTGAAATATGCACCCTTATTTGACGGATTAGGACTACGTAAAAACTTAGTCTGTAAAAAATTAGTACAGGATAATTTAAATAATGGGAAAGAAATATCTATATGGACTTTGAATAAAATGAAAGAAGTTGATAAAGTTACTGAAGAGTTGGATTCTTTGTCTAAAGATGTTATTTATATTACCGATTATCCAGATGTTTTAGCTTATCATTTACAAAGTAAAGAGAAGCAAAGGAAAAAGACTAATTCTCATTAATCTTCTCTGGTTCTTCATATTCTTTTCCTTTTAAATCTACTATAGCTTTTTTTATGGTTAAATTTTTATTTAATTTACCAGTTTCTTCATCGGCTACTTTTTCTGTTTTTATTATGTTATCAATATTTTCCCAACCATCAATTACTTTTCCAAAAGCGGCATAGTCGCCATCTAAATAAGAAGATGTGCCTAACATAATAAAGAATTGACTACCAGCTGAATCATTTGACATGCCATTTCTAGCCATAGATACAATTCCTTTTTCATGTTTTAAATCGTTTTCTATGCCATTTGTTTCAAATTCTCCTTTTATGGTATAGCCTGGGCCACCAGTTCCAGTTCCTGTTGGATCTCCACCTTGCAAAACAAAACCTGGCACTAAACGATGAATAGTATTTTTATCATAAAAACCACTTTTTACTAAAGAAATAAAATTATTAACTGTATTTTTAGCTTTATCAGGATATAATTCTATTACGATGGAACCATAATTTTCCACGTATAAAGCTACTACTGGGTTTTTGGTACTATATTTTTCTATGGAAGACTCATTATTATCTATATTATAATTAATATTTAGTAGATTTTCTTTTTTAGTAGTACTTTCTTTACTAGACTCACATCCAGATATAAAAAATAATATTGGTAATATAAGAATTATTAACCATTTTTTTTGCATACATTTACCTCTATTCTTATCAATTAATTATAATTACTAGTTAGTTTAAGAACTTAAAGCTTAATCTTAGTTTATAAGTGTTTATATTTTAATTATGACAGCATCCTTTATTTTAAAACTTATCCCCTACAATCTAGATTTGAGTGAACATTAATTAGATATTTTACTAACACTAGTATAATTAATAAATATTTAGTTCTCTGATAATTTTACCATATCATATTAATTTTGAAAAGAAAAATGTAAATATCCTGCTATTTGACTTTTAAGTTAGATAAGTTTCTGATAAAATTATAATAGGTGATAGTAGATGACAAGAGAAGAACTTAATCAAGAGAAGCAGCAACAGATTATTAATGAAGAAAAACGACAAGTACGAAAAAAAGTTATTATATTTATAGTTAAAATTACTTTTATTCTTATTTTTTTATTTCTTGGTTTTTATACCTATATAACATATGTATCTACTAATTCTTTTATTATAAAAGAAAAAAGAATTATTTCTAAAAAAATACCTGATAGTTTTAAGGGATTAAAAATTATTCATTTTTCTGATTTACACTATGGAGGTACAATGCTTTTTGAGGATTTAGAAAAAATTATTAAGGAAATTAATGATAGAAATCCTGATTTGGTTGTTTTTACTGGAGATTTGATTGATCAAGATTATGATATTAAATCAAAAGAACAGGAAAAATTAATTGAATTATTAAAAAAGATTAAGGCTACTCTGGGAAAATATGCCGTTATGGGTGAACAAGATGGAGAAAATTTTACTACTATTTTTAATCAGAGTGATTTTTATATATTGAATAATGATTATGATTTAATATATAAAGAGAAAACCCAACCTATTTTACTTGTTGGATTGAATAGTTTATTAAAGGATCAAAGGGATATTGAGAAGAGTTATAGTTATTTTAATGAGGCTTCACATAATTCAGAAATTTTTACTATTAGCCTCTTACATGAGCCTGATTCAGTTTCTGACATTTTGGATAAGTATAATACAGATTTATTTTTAGCTGGTCATTCTCATAATGGTAATATTCGTATTCCTTATATTGGAGCTTTAAAAAAGGTAGATGGTGCTAAGGAATTTGATCAAGAATTTTATCAAATAAATGAGTCTAAATTATATATATCAAGTGGTTTAGGAACAAATGGTGCTGGTTTTAGATTATTTTGTCGTCCTAGTATTAATTTTTTTAGATTATCCCAAAAATAATGATTTCATTTTTTGAAGAAAAGTTTTACTTTCTTTTTTTTGTTTGGTTTTTTTATTATATATTTCTAGTTCCCCTATTTTTTTATCTTCTAATTTAATAGTAATAGTTCCTACTTTCTTGGATTTTGTTTTTTTACTTGTAATGTGAAGTTCTGTTTTAATCTTTGATACTTCTTCTTTTGTTAAAGGATAGGTAAATGATTTTTTTAAGTAGGCTTCTCCATCATAAAAGCTTTTATCTATAGAAAAGTTATTTTTATCAACTATGGTATAATTTTGATATTTAGAGAACATATATTCATATAAGTCTTCATGTGTTTGATAGACATTAGGATCATTTAGAGTAACAATTGTTAAATTTAGTTTGTTTTTTGAGGCGGTAGTTACTAAAGTTTTTCCAGCACTGGGAGTATAGCCGTTTTTACCACCTGTACAATATTTATAATTAGAAAGTAATTTATTTCTGTTATACCAAAGATAAGTTTTATTCTTAGTTTTTACTTCATATTTTTTAGTTTTAGATATTTCTTTGTAAATTTTATTTTTATAGGCATAGACTGATAAAAGTGCCATATCATGGGCCGTTGAATAATTCTTTGTTTCTTCATCAAGTCCATGAGGATTAGCAAAGGATGAGTTTTTCATTCCAATATCTTGGGCTTTTTTATTCATTAATTTGACAAAATCTTTTTCTTTTTTGCAGACAGTATTAGCTAAAGTTACTGAGGCGTCATTGCCGCTTCTTAGAAGTAGACCGTATAAAAGATCTTTTATTTTTATTTTTTCCCCTACTTCTATATATATGTTTGTTCCATACATCTTTAAGACTTCTTCTCCTACTGTTATTTCTTTGTTTAAATCTTTAGTATTTTCTAGTGTTGTGATTGCTGTTAAAATTTTGGTAATTGACGCTATCAATCTTTTTTCTTCAGCATTTTTTTGATAAAGAATTCTACCACTATCTAAATCCATTACAATACTGCTTTTTGAAGTATCATTTAAAGCATGAACTTTTAATGGGAATAAACATAATAATATTAAAATAACTATATATTTTCTCAAGTATATCACCTAAAAAAGTATATGACTTAACAATTTGTTTTATTTTACTTTTTCATTTTTTATATTATTTTAAGCAAAAAATAATCGTTTATGTTTTAAACGATTATTGTTAAAACTCCAGTATTGGAGTGAAATTCATAATGGTCGGGAAGACAGGATTTGAACCTGCAACCCCTTGGTCCCAAACCAAGTGCTCTACCAAGTTGAGCCATTTCCCGATAGTGGTGCGCTCGAAGGGATTCGAACCCCTGACCTTTTGGTTCGTAGCCAAACACTCTATCCAACTGAGCTACGAGCGCATGACTTTTGTTTTGATAAATATTTCTCTAGAATATGGTCCTCACAAAATAAAATCATTTTTTATTTTAAAATTCATATTTATCTAATGAACCAAATTACTATTTATCAAGCGTCGTATAAATTTAGATTTGCTTGAAACTTTCTCTTGCAACTAATTACTTAAGACATTTACAATGTTATCACCTTTTATAGTAAATGTCAACATCTTAATTTTGATACTATTTTTTTATAATTTCAAAGGGATATATTTTTATTATGTACTTTAATTTATTACTTAATTAAAACTTATATTACTTTATTTAATTATTTTGAATTATTTAATAAACTATTCCATTCCTCCAGCCATAATTCTAAATTTATCATTATTTTCCCATATATCAATAAGACTATCAAAATTTTATCTGGTTCTAACATCAATTTTGCTAATTCATCTAGTTCAAGATATTCTTCTTCTGATAATTCGAGGTTTTTATCTTTGTAATGAGGCTTTTAACCCTAATGTTAATGGATGAGAATAATAATAAATATTTTCTTCTTTATACTTTTTCATTCTTATACCAAGATATGCATCTGCTGCAAAAATGAATTTTTCTCCTAGGATATCTAATAAATCAAAATTAACATAGTAATCATTTAAAATATCATTATCAAAATACATATCAGAATCTACTAAAATCGATTTATCTTTTTATTAACTATAATATTCTGTAATCCAATGGTCTCCTGCTTTATTTTCTTTAGGGTTAACATACTCAGCAAGCCCACTTCTAACTCTTGCTGGGACATCTTTTGCTTTTAATATGCCTGCTAAGAAAATTGCTTGTTCTCTGCAACAAACATGAACTTTTTCTTCTATTTTTCTATTAACTGAATAATTCTTATCTCTTCTTAAAAGTTCAGCTAGAATAGCTTGAGCTGTCAGAAATAAATCATTTTCATAACACAAACTAGTTTTAGGAACCTTTGTCATATCTTCATAAAATGAGTGGTGATTTCTTCTTATTTCCTGATTACATAAATCAAAAGGATGGATTATTTGATTTCTTTGTAATAAACATAATTTCTCCCTATTATTGGGTAAACTTTTAGCAAAATCTTTGCATAATCCTAAATCTGTATAGAGACTTGTTTTTTATAAAAATGTATTATTTTTTTACTTATCATTATTTCTTTTGCTATTTCCTCATCACAAGAAATAATTGACATAATTTCTCCACTATCATGTATAGGTATTAATAACCCAAGTAATTGTGCTGTATTTAAGACAGTCTCCAAATTTAAATAACTGTTTTCAGATTTATATAATCTTTTTTAGGGCGTATATCTTGAAGTAAATCTCTAAATTCAGGGAATAAATAAAATTCATATAATTTTTTTCTAATTCATGATGTTTGATAATTGGAAAACATTCATTTTTAAAATTTATTGTGCAATATAATCTAATAAAGTCAATTTCGTTGCTACATTTGTATTGAAGTATAGTACCTATAATTTAATAGAACCAATTAGGTTCGTATCATATGCATATGGTGGCCTAAAGAATGACACAAAAACCTTTATATGTCATTACTTTGCATTCTTGCTTTTAAATCTTTTGATACCGACTCAAATGGTTTAGTGATATTAGATGGTAATCTATCAAGATCAAAAAACTTCAATTCATAACTTTCAGAATCACTTACTATCTTACCACTATAGATGCTAGTTTCGAATATAATATTAATAAAATAAACTTCTTCAATATTGGGATAGATATGGTGCCGTTCTTCCCCTGAATATATATTGAATACTTTGAAATTTTCTTTTTCAATATCTAAATTTGTTTCTTCCTTTATCTCTCTAATAATGGTCTCATATATAGTTTCTCCTAAATCCATAGGACCCCTGGATTTTACCATAAACCATCATCAGTTCTTTTCTGAAGTAAAATTTGTCTTTTGGTAAAAACCATTATCATTGGAGCTAAAGTTTATTATAATTATTTTAGAAACATTTAATAAGTTGGGTGGAGCTAAACTTCATAAAGAAGTGTGGCGATACAATGAACAAGAAAGATTTGCTAATCTTTGCTTTAGTAATTATTATCTTCCTTTTATTATTACTGTTATTTATAACTCTAATATAAAAGAAATCCACCTAAATCATTGGATGAGTTAGGTGGTAACCAATTAAATGGCAACACTCAACATCATCGTATTGAATGTTCCTTTTTTATTTTATGCAAGTTTCCTTGATATATTCATAATAACATAAAAACGACTTTTGACAAGTCGTTTTTATATCGTTACTCGAAAAGCTCGAGTTTCCTATCAATCTGGTGCCTAAGGCCGGACTTGAACCGGCACGAGGGTTGATTCTCGCAGGATTTTAAGTCCTGTGCGTCTACCAATTCCGCCACTCAGGCAATGGTGACCTGTATGAGATTCGAACTCATGACCCTTTGATTAAAAGTCAAATGCTCTACCGACTGAGCTAACAGATCATAACTAATAAATGGCTGCCTCGGCTAGATTCGAACTAGCGCATGTCAGAGTCAAAGTCTGATGCCTTACCACTTGGCTACGAGGCAATCAGTGGTGGAGAGAGATGGATTCGAACCATCGAACCCGAAGGAACAGATTTACAGTCTGCCGCGTTTAGCCACTTCGCTACCTCTCCAAATAATGGTGCCGGAAATAGGACTTGAACCCACAACCTACTGATTACAAGTCAGTTGC
>CAOJZZ010000031.1 GCA_948466315.1 uncultured Mycoplasmatota bacterium
TCTTTTTTATACATGGTTGGTCTAAAAATTCCCATAATATCACCTAAATCAATTATATACTAAAATTTAAAATTAGTCTAATTATTAACTCTTTGCATAATCATCTCTGTATCCATAGTAATTGCTTCAAAGGTATAACCGTTTTCTTTTCCATAATGAATAATATCTTTTAAAGAATCCCTAGTATGTACTTTTATATCATGCATTAAAACCATATTAACTCTATCTTTAGAAAGCCTTGAAATTACATTATTTTTAATCTCTTCTGCTGAATGATTACCCCTCTCAGCATCACCCGAAGACAAATTCCAGTCATAATAACGGAAACCTCTTTTTAAAACATCAGTAGTTAAAATAGACATAATACCTTCTTGATATTTTCTACTGATTGTATTACTAGAACCGCCTGGAAAACGAATAATTTTTGACTCATAACCAGTAACTCTTTTTACTCTATCCTGTACTGATAATAAATCATTAAAATAAGCATCGACAGAGGAATAAACAGTAGCATAATTATGACTTGCAGTATGTAACGCTACTGTGTGACCCTCATCATAAATTCTTTTAATAAGGTAATCAGGTCCACCATTTGTAACAAAAAATGTTGCCTTAATTCCCTCTTCTTTTAGAATATCTAAAATTACATTAGTTGTTCCCTCTTTAGGTCCATCATCAAATGTTAAATAAATTGTCCCATTTCTTCCTCGCTCTGAAACAATAACTTTTCTCTCTACCTTAGCAACATTATCATTATTATCACTAACTGAATAAGTAAGTATATATTCCCCAGCTTTTTCTTTATTAACATTCCCTGTAATCTTTACCTTTTTAGTAATATCACCATCACAATTATCAAGAGCTGAATATCCATTATCTCGGTACTCTTCACCTACAAAACTATACGCAACTTCACTACCTTCTAAGACAAGATTAGGCTTTTCTTTATCTTTATAGAAAATATTTCTTCTAACTTCTTTTTTGTTTCCGAAACTATCAGTTACTCTATAAACAATACTATTCTTAGTACGCTCAACTGAAACTTTATCAGTAATATCACCATCATAATTATCAAAAGCTTGAAACTCTTCTTCCTTATACTCCTTACCAGGACACACATAAATATCTCCTACACTAGCAAGCTTAATATTTGGAGCACTCTGATCCTCAACTATTACTTTACGTATAACCTTCTTACTAAAAAGACCATGTTTCACAAAATAATCAATAATATAAGTTCCTAACTTATAAGAATCAACTTTTCCAGATACTTTAACACTACTAGTAATATCATTCCCCAAAAAACTAGCTCTAAAACCATCCTCAACATATTTTTGTTTATAATTAAGAAAAATTACACTCTCTCCATCCAAACTAATTTTTGGTACTAATAAAGCCTCATAAATAAAAGCCATAAAAACTATTATAAAAGCAACAACAACCCAAGTAACATTAGAAACCCCAACTAAATTACCAATTTTTCTAACAAAACTATTTTTATTATTACGACGACTACTCTTCTCCATAAACTAAAACACCTACTAGCATTATTATATATTGAAATTACTAATTTGTCTATTATTGTATTTTAAGATTAAATTTTTAAAAATAACTATAAAATATACCTATGAATATATATTTTACATAAATATCATTTAATTATTTTTAACAAACTATATCTTACCAAAATTATAATTACCTCTAAAATTAGATTACCCAATTAATTAAAGAAAAATAAGAAGATTTTAAAATTCCTATAAATTATTAATAAACCTACTATAAATAAATAAGAATATATTTATAATAAAACAACAACCAAATACAATTAATCACTAAAATTATTTATTTTCATATTTATTATCTTTTATAAAACTACGTAATATTTTTGTTAAAGCTCTCTTTTCTATTCTAGACACATAACTTCTAGAAATACCCATTTTTTTAGAAATAACTTTCTGTGTTTGTTCATCGCTTCCATAAAGTCCATATCTTCTAATTAGAATTTCTTTTTCTCTAGGTGTCAAGACCTGAATATATTTCTTTAATAACTCGATATTATCCTTCATATTAATATCTTCTAAAAAATCAGGCTTTGGCGTTTTTAAAACATCAATAATCGCAATCTCATTACCATCTTTATCAAAACCTACTGCCTCATTAATAGAAATATCTTTAGTATACTTATTATTACTTCTAAAAAACATTAAAATTTCATTTTCAATACATCTCGCACAATAAGTAGTTATTTTAACTCCTTTAGAAGGAACAAAAGTATCTACACCCTTAATAAGTCCAATAGTTCCAATACTAATTAAATCATCACTATCAACATATTTATTATCAAATTTTTTTATAATATGAGCTACCAATCTCAAATTATGCTCAATTAATTTATTTCTAGCCAAAACATCTCCATTCATTTTTTTAGTAATACACTCTTCTTCTTCTGTTGCTGATAATGGTTCAGGAAATACCTCATTAGAATAAGAACCAGTAAAACAAAAAAAATCTTTTAATATAGAAAACAACTGAAAAAACATATAATCCTCCCATTAAATTATATGTCGAATAATACCAAATTATATTTAAATATGTCTTTTCAAAAGACCTAATTTTTTAATTACACTTTTACTACTAACTAATAAAAACTGCTTATTAAGAATAAATGCATATAAAACAACTACTACTAAACTTATAATATTAAAAACTAAATTTTGTTGGTAATATGCAAAAATTGCTAAGAAAAAAATACCAATAGTCTTTATTAATAGAAAAGGTTCATACTGAATTTTCATATGTTTTTTCAAATCAACATGTCTATAGACCATCATTACAAAATAAGAAATAGCAGTAGATAAACTAGCCGCATAAAGACCAATATACCTAATAAACACTACATTTACTAAAATATTAACAACTGCTCCAATTACTGTAGTAATAGCAACCTCCCCAGTCTTTTTCCAAGCAATATAAATAGCACTATATAAACAAATAATTACATTAAAAACAGCTGCTAAAACTAAAATTGGAATATAAAAATAAGCATCATTATACTTAGTATTAATCAAAAGCGGAAAAATAAAAGGCATACAAGCAATCATTCCTACTCCTAAAGAAGTAAAAAGTTTAACAACAGTATTAGATACATCTGAGAAAAATTGATCTCTATCTTTACTATTAATATGTAATGCCGCTGATTCTGACCATGACAAGTTAAAAATTCCTAACAACGAAGAAAGAATCGTTGGAAACTTATTACTAACTGCATAAAGACCATTAGCACCTACCCCCAAAACATAAGAAATTATAGTTCTATCAGAAACATTCACTATCCACCAACTAATCCCATTAGGAACTAAAGGAATAGAATACTTATACATACCTTTAATTAATTTCTTATCGACCAAAGAAAAATCTATTTTTTTATACAATTTCAATCTAATAAATAAATAAAGAGCACACATCAAATTAGCTAACGCCATAGAAATTATCATACCACTAGCACCCATATCACAAAATACTATTAAAAATATATTAGAAAGAATAGTTACCACGCCTGTAATAATACAGCTAATAGCATAATCAACTGTCCTACCAAATCCTCTCGCAACTTGCAAAAAATTACCAGACAAAACACAGACAAAAATATCAAATAAAATAAGAAAACGATAATTAAGCTTCCAAAAACATGTCACAATAAAATATAATATTACAAAGGACAATAAAGAATAACCTAAGATAAAGAAATTATTACTAATAAGCTTTTTTTCTTCCTTTTCCTTACCTCTTGAATCTACCAAATACCTAAAAATACTCATTTCAAGTTCCAAAGTAATAATCGGTACTAACAAGGTAACATAAGTAGTAATTAAATCAACAATACCATAATCTTTAGTAGCTAAATATCCTGTATATAATGGTAATAAGAAAAAAGAAATTAACTGAGTACATACCTTTCCAATAAAAATAATAATCGTATTCTTAACTAACTGCTTCTTCTTATCCATAACCTCTAACCTTTCTAATAAAACTACTAATAAATATATACAGAAAACAACCAAAAAGAGCCCCCAAAGTATCTATAAAAACATCAAGTACCTGTCCACTCCTTCCAGGAACAAATAACTGATGAATCTCATCACTACAAGCATATAAAAAGCAAAAAAAGATTGTTAATAAATATACCTTAAATGAAGACATAGAAAAGTCTTTAAAAAATTGTAAAACTAAAAAACCTAATATCGAATAAATCAGAAAATGTGCACACTTTCTAACTGGTAATACTAAATAATTAAGCAATTTTTCTTTTTCTTTCAAACTAATATCTCTTTGCAAAAAAAATTGAGCACTCTTAATAATTATACTATCACTTTTACCAGAAGACCTATCCCCATTATCACAAGAAAATAAAAAAATAGTAATCATACAAATAAAAACTAAAACTAAATGAAATATTTTCTTCACCATCTAATCATTCCCTTCCACTTAGAAAAAACAATTAACTTATATACAGCAAGTAACTACTTATCATAATTATTATAACCATAATTAAGAATCTAATAAATCAATTACCAAAAATCCATAAATCAGTATTCTAAAAATAAAAAATAAAATTAAGCTCTTATTAATTATTTTAATAACACAAAATACTTTTTTGTTATCATAAAAATAACTATCTATAATCAAAATATAAATAATTTGAATATACATATACATAATATCTAATATATTTAGTTAATACTACAAATGAAACTATTATATTATGGAAATTTTTATAATATTCATATGAGTTAATTATACAGTAAACACTAAGAATTTTAAAGGTTTTTCCTTGATATAAATAGTAATTTACGTTAAAATTATGAAGGGTGAATAAAAATGAAAACAATAGTAATAGGAGCTGGAAGTGACTTAGGAGTCCATATAGATGGTAGTAATTTAGGACCAGTACAGTTAATAAATGATTTAAAAGGTTTTTATAAAGGAGAAAGTCTTTCCCTAAATCAAGATGAATCTATTATTAAAAGTAGAAATCTATCAGATCGTAGAAAAAATGAATACGAGATTGATAAATTTAATACCAAATTATACAATATGATATTAGAAAAAATAAAAGAAGAATACTTTCCTATATTAATAGGTGGAGATCACTCAGTATCTGTCGCATCAGCTCTAGCTAGTGCTAAAACAAAAAATAATATTGGTATTATTTGGATTGATGCCCAAACTAATTACAATACTTTCGAAACAACAGTAACAGGAAATATTCAAGGACTTTCCCTATCCGCTATAACAGGTTATAAAAACCATGAATTAAGATATTTTTATGATGGTAACATTATTCAACCATCAAAAACCGTAGTAATTGGTGCCAGAGGTATTGATGAAGCAGAAAAAGAAAATATTAAATATTCAGGTATTACAGTTTTTACCACTAATGATATCAAAGAAAAAGGAATAGAAACCATAATGGAAGAAGCCTTCAAAATAGCTGGAGAAAAAACTGAAGGAATTCACATAAGTTACGATTTAGATATAATTGATCCCGAAATAGCTCCAGGAGTATCAATACCAGAATTTGACGGTATTAAAGAAGAAGACGCCATGAAAATAAACGAATTAATCATTAAACACATGGACGAGGTTATATCATATGACCTAGTTGAATTTAATCCTCTAAGAGATCAAGATAGAAAAACTGAGCAAATTGCTATAAACCTATTAGCTCAAATAATAAAAGCAGCAGAAAGAAAAAATAAATATAAAAAAATTCATTATTAAAAGTTTAACCACTAAAAAGGCTAAACTTTTTTATTTTCAGTATTTAAAAATATTTTCTCAAAACAACAAAAGAGCATCTGCTCTTTTCTATATTAATTAATAATTTCTCTCTCTTAAAAATGGGGGCAAATCATAAGCATCATCAACCTCAATTGCCCTTTTATGTTGCTCTTCACTATCCAAAATCTCTGTACTAGCACTCTCAGTTTCCTTTACTGGAACAGCACGTCTAGAAGAAGTTTGACTCACATTACTGAATACAGGCTCTTTTACCACTTGTCTTGAGTTTTTATCAAAGCCAGTAGCAATAACTGTAACAATTACTTCATCAGATAAATTTTCATTAATAACTGAACCAAAAATAGTATTAATATCTGTATCAGCCGCCGCACGTACAACTTCTGCTGCCTGTTCTGCCTCAAATAAAGTTAAATTAACTCCACCAGTAATATTGATAATAGCATCAGTTGCTCCTTCAATTGAAGTTTCAAGAAGTGCAGAAGAAACTGCTTGTTTTGCCGCTTCAATTGCTCTATCTTCTCCCATACCAATACCAATACCAATAATTGCTCTACCTGATTTTTCCATAACAGCACGAACATCTGCAAAATCAAGGTTAACAAGTCCAACAACTGCAATCAAATCAGAAATAGACTGTACTCCTCGACGAAGAACATTATCAACTTCCTTAAATGCTTCAAGCATTGGTGTACTTTTATCAATAATCTCTCTTAAACGATCATTAGGAATAACAATTAATGTATCAACATGTTTTTTTAATTCTTCTAGTCCAACCAAAGCATTTTCCATTCTCTTTTTACCTTCAAATGAAAATGGTTTAGTAACAATAGCAACCGTCAAAGCACCAAGTCCTTGAGCAATCTCAGCAACAATTGGTGCAGCACCAGTACCAGTACCTCCACCCATTCCACAAGTGATAAATACCATATCAGCTCCTGCTAAGGAATCTTCAATCTCTTTCTTAGATTCAACAGCTGCCTCTTTTCCAATCTCAGGTCTAGCACCAGCTCCCAAACCATCTGTTAAAGAAGCACCAATTTGAATTTTAACATCTGCTTTTGAAGAATTCAAAACTTGTAAATCAGTATTAGCAGCGATAAATTCTACACCCTTTACTCCAGACTCAACCATTCGGTTAATGGCATTTCCTCCTCCACCACCTAGTCCTATAACCTTTATTTTTGCTAACTGATCCATTTCTAATCCGCCTAACATACCTCGTCCTCCTTAATTATCAAAAAAATGACCAAATACTTTACCTATAATACTATTACTTGTTACCTTTTGTTGCACAGATACCAAGTTTTCAATATCACTACCAGTAAACATATTATACGACTTACCTCTCAAAGCAAGTTTATCATCAAAATATTTAACAGCACCTAAAGCACTACTATATTTATTATGTCTTATTCCAATTATAGAAATATTACATACCTTAGCTATAGCACCAAATTCTTCATCAACCAAATAAGAAAATCCTGCTAACTCACTTAAGCCACCTGTTATTATTATATAACGTATTTCTCTATTTGTTAAGTTTTTTATCTCATTTTTCGCAAGTTTTAAAATTTCTCTTACTCTAGCCTCTACTACCTTAGAAATACCAACTTGTGAAATCTCCTTTTTAGAATCATCATCTAAACTAACTTCTACCATATCATTATTATCAGCATAACTACTCATACTAACTGCAAAAGTCTCTTTTAGCTTCCTAGACAAAGCTTCCTCAATATGAAAAATATAAGATATATCCCTATCAACATTCCTACTTCCAACAGGAATTAATGAATTTTTAATCTGAATACCACTATTAAAAACTGACACATTAGTAGAAGTTTCTCCTATATTAATAATTGCTCCAACAATATCATCAACTCTTTTGTTTTTAATAGTAAAATAGTCTCCTGTAGAAGTAAAAGTAACATCAACAGCCTCTACTCCACTAAGTTTTAAAACTTCCAAAGTACGATATAAACTCTCCTTAGGCATAGTTCCAATTACAACTTTACTTTCTAAAAAAGATCCTCTAAATCCCTTAGGGTCACTAACCTCTTTTTCCTCATCTATTTTAAAAGAAATAGGCATAGCAGTAATAAGCTCATACTCTGAAAAATCTTGTCCCCTAAGCGCATCATTTAAAACATTACAAACATCTTCTCCACTAATCTCATTATAATCAATAATATCACTAGAACCCACTACAATATCCATCTGACAATCAACAGGAGAAACAGCAACCACAACCTTAGTAACTCTAATACCCAACATCTCTTCAACCTGGCTTAAAGCCTCTCTAACACTACTAGCCGCTACTTTTATATCAACAACTTGACCATTTTTTATCCCAGAAGATGAAGAACTAACAGAAGAAAGAACATAATACTTACTATCATGTTTTTCTAAAACAACAATCTTTATACTATCTGTACCAAGTTCAATTCCAGTATAAATATTATCCATAGCAGCATCTCCTATCTTAAATTCAATTATACTAGTAATTTATTAATTTGTAAAAGCTTTTTAAACAATTTTTAAAGTAAGTAATCATAAAACTAAAATCACCATTATATATTCAAAAAATTAAAATTTATCAATACAAAAACTTATAAATCTCATAAACACCTATCTTTTCAACCAATAATCCCTCTTTAATTACATATTCTAAAGCCTCATTATAAATCTGACTATCTAATGCCAATTCATTCCTATCAATAAAAAATAAAGCATCTTTATTATTTTTTATTTCCTCTAAAACTTTATCAATTCCATTATATCCCCAATTACCTTTATTAATTAAATCTAAATAATCACATGGCATATCATTAATAATTCTAAAATAATAACTATTAGCAGAAAGAAAAATAATTTTTTTATCCCTATTATATTTAATAAATTTATTAACATCTTTAGTAAAATTATAATTTTCTTTATTAACTAATCGATATTCAAAATGCTCTAAATCATTAGGATAAACTACTTTTTTAAAATTAGTATTAAAATAAATATTAGAAAATCCTAAAAGAATAATAGAAAAAATACTAAGAAAAGAATAATGAAAATACTTTTTCTTAATAAAAGGAAGCAAAATAAGTAAAAAAGCCAAAAAAGCAGCAAGAAAATGATATAAATCAACAATAGGTATAATTATACTATAAAAAGCTAAAACATAATAATTATTAATATTCTTCTTATCCTTCTTTATCAATAAAATTGTTATTACTATCATTATAATTGAAATTATTAAAAGTATATTAATCCCTTTATTATTACCATAAAAATCAAAAAGTCCTAAAAAACATAAATCGATAAACTGGATATAAGCATTATTAACCAATATATATATGATAAAAATAATAATTGGAATAATAAAACCTATCACTCTCCTTTTTATAATAGTAAAATCTTTAATATAATATATACTAGGTAATAATAAACAAAATCCTACAGTCTGCTTAGTTAAAAAACAAAGTCCTAACAAAAAACCAATTAAATAATTATATCTATTATTAATATTCAAACTATATTCTCTCTCAAAATAAATTAAAATAACAAGCAAACTAAATAAAAAAGTATTATAAGTAGGAAATGACGAATTATGAGGAAAAAACATAAATAATAAAACAATCCACTTTTTATCCCCTAATAATTTCGACAAAAACATAAAAATAATAGTCAAATATAAAGCATTTGTAATATGAAACACTAACATACTAGAACCAAATAAATGAAATGGTATAGACATAAAAAAAGGATAAAAAGGAGTAATTACCATATTAAAATCCCGATAAGGTACTAATCCATTATAAATATTATTAGAAAAACCATAATTCCATACCTCATCTAAATTAACAGGACTACATAACAAATTAAAAATAAGAATCAGCAAAAATACACCAATATATTTAATAATTTTTTTAACAATATCAATCACACAAACTACTCCTATTTCTTATAATAAACATTATAATTATATTTTGATTCTACAAACTCAGAATGAGAAATTATATAAGAGGCAACCTTTTTATTAAATTGACAATGACTAGATTTATTATAATAATCCTTCATATCAATAACAATATATCTGTTATGAATCTTATTAAACCTCTCAATTAACTTTAAACTACCATTATAACCATGATTACCATATAAAAACACATCATAATCACTAATTGCCTCATTACTCATAATATGATACTGCATTGAATAAGAACTAAGTAACAAAGGATTAGAAAACTTTTTTAAATAAGAATTTTTATTCGATAATTCCCTATATTTAGAAGACGAATGAAGATTATATTCAAAACGAGGAAAACCCCTAGTAAATTCTATCTTAAAACTGCATCCAACTTTAAAAAATAAAATCATTATTATAAAAGATAACCCTAAAACAAATTCTTTATAAAATCGGTATTTTATTTCAACATAAGGAAGCAACATAATAACAATAGAATTTAAATAAAGACCAAAATGATTTATATCAAATAATGGAACACAAAACATAATAGAAAACAAAAGATAATAATTATTAATATCTTTTTTATGACGTAACAAGATAATAAAAGATACAATAAAACAAATAATACTATAATAAAAATAACTAGTTTTTACATGACCATTATTCGAAGAAAAATCAAATAAACCTAAAATACATAAATCTATAAAGTTAAATAAAGCCTTATTTAATAATAAGTAAAGTAAAAGTATTAGACAAGGAACAATACATCCTAAAAATCTCTTGCCTAATCTTTTCAAATCTTTATAATAAAAAATTATAGAAGGTAATAAGAAAAAAGATCCCACTGTATGTTTAGAACAAATAGCTGTTCCTATAAAAAAGCCTATTAAATAATCTTTACTACTATGATATTTTTCTAAATATAATAAAATAATCATCATAAAAAAACAAAAATAATTATAAGTAGGACTAATAGCAAAATAACCAAAAAATATAGTAGTAACTAAAAGTAAATAACTCTTTTTTCCAAACATTTTATACAATAAATAAAATGTAATAGTAACAATAATAGTCTGTTCTAACAAAAAAGTTAAATAATTATTAAAAAGATGAAGCCCAACTGAAGAATAAAATGCAAATAAAGGCGTCGATATCAAATTAAAATCTCGATAAGGAATCTCCCCCTTAGAAATAGCATAACTAAATCCATAATTAGCAAGAGGATCTCCATAATTTAAAGAAAAACCAAAAAACAAATAAATAGCTAAAATAATAAAAAAAGCTAAAATAAAACGACCATTTCTTTTAATAAAATTTAGCATAAATTTCACTCCAATATATAAACACTATATTTCCAACAAGACTCTATTTCTTTTCCATTTGAGATAACATAATTTAGTAACTCTTGATCAATCTGAGTATTCCTATTACTCCTACCAATATCAACAAAAAACACCATATCATTTTTCATACTTTTAATATTATTTAATAATTTTCTACTACCATTATACCCCCAATTACCATAATTTATCAAGTCATAATAATCAATAGAAATATCCCTAACAAGCTTAAAATAATACGCATCATCTGATAAAAAAATAATTTTTCTATCGCTATATTTATCCATCAATTTAGTAATATCCTTGGTATAATCTACATACTCACGACTAAAATATCTATAGGAAAAATTAAAAACATCATTAGGATACATAGTAGTCTTACAATTATTAAAAAATGAAACAAAATAAACTCCAACAATTAACCATTTAAAAAATAATTCGACCCTAAGTTTCAATTTAATTTCTTTATCTATTAAAATAACAGCTAAAAAGGCTACAAAAAACAAAACAAAATGATATAAATCAAACAAAGGAATTAAAATAGTAAAAAAAGCAAGTAAATAATAATAAAGCTTATCTTTAGGATGTTTTCTTATTGAAAAACAAATAACAATCAAAAGGATAATGCTAAAAACTATATAAATATTAAAATAACTACTATTTTTATTAGCAAAATCAAACAAACCAAAAAGGCATAAATTTAAAAATTCACCTAAATTATTATTTATTAATAAATAAAACAAAAATATAACTAATGGAGTAATTAACCCTATTAATCTCTTTGATAACTTACTTTTATCTTTATAATAAATAATAATGCTAGGTATCACAAAAAATATTCCTACACTTTGTTTAGTAAGTATTACTAAAGAAATTAATAATCCAATTAAATAATCCTTATCAAAATAATATTTTTCTAAATAAATTATAAGTAAAAAGAAAAAGAATAAAAATAAATTATAACTAGGAAAAACAACTGATAATGGAAATAATAAAAAGAAAAAAGGAATATATTTATTTTTATTTAATAATTTAGAAAATAAATAATATATAGCACATAAACAAATACTATTTCCTATATGTAAAGAGCTAATACCAGAACCAAAAATATAAA
The DNA here is from genome assembly GCA_948466315.1 of uncultured Mycoplasmatota bacterium. Classification (GTDB taxonomy): domain Bacteria; phylum Bacillota_I; class Bacilli_A; order RF39; family UBA660; genus CAOJZZ01. The sequence continues at coordinate 12,215 of CAOJZZ010000031.1, forward strand.
AAAATATAGAAAAAAACATAGGATAAAATGGCGTTATTACCATATTAAAATCTTTATAAGGAACTAATCCCTTGTAAATATTATAAACAAATCCATAATTCCAAACCTCATCTATAGTCATTTTTTGTATAATTAAATTCCAACTTAAAAAAAAGAAAAAAAGACCTAAATATTTTATAATATTATAAACTTTTCTTTTCATTATCCATTACTCCTTATAATAAATAGAATAATTATCTATCTTTTTTACTAATTTCATATTTTCTTGAGCATATTCTACTAATTCAAACAAGAATTGATTATATATTAAACTATTCTGCTTACTATTAAGATCATCAACTAAAATATATTTACTTTTTTCATTTCTTAACCTCAAAAGCATCATATCTGTACCATTTAAGCCATAATTACCATGATTAAGTAAAGAATAATATGTTAATTTCTTATCATTTATAATTAAAAAATAAATTGCATTATCTATTAAATAAATTACCTCTTTACCCTTTAAATATTCATTTACTTTATAAATCTTTTCTACGTATGAATCAGTAACAATTTGATATGGTAAATGCGAAAAAGAATAATATTTTAAATTTCTTACTAAAGAAAAGACCACATAAACATAAATTAAACTAAAAATACTAAGCAAAAACATAAAAATTATATTAATATTTTTTATATTAAAACAAATATTACAATCCAATAATAAAACGTAAAAACATAAAAATAATAAAAATACTAAATGATAAAAATCCAAAATAGGATAAATAAAACCAAAAAACATTAATAAATATAAATATGAAATATCTTTATTTTTAATAAATTTAACAAACACAATTATAAAACACAAAATAGAAACAAATAAATATCGAAACATATAATTAGAATTACTACTAGAAAAATCAAACATTCCTAAAAAACACAAATTAATGAAATTAAAAAACGATTTTGTAAAAATTAAATAAATAATAAAGAAAAAAATAGGAATCAATGCATATAAAAATCTAGTTATAACTTTTTTTATATCTTTATGATAATAAACAATAGAACATAACAAAAATAAAATACCTATATTTTGTTTAGTTAAAATACTGAGTCCTAAAATAATGCCTATAATTTTATCTGACTTGTTATTTTTTTCTAAAAATATTAATAGTATAAATAAAAATATAAGTAAAAAATTATATCCAGGATATATAATATATACAAAAGGTACTGGAAAAGGTAACATTAATATAAATAATAAAATCCATCCTTTCGTCTTTCCAAGCATTTTAAATACCAAAAAAGAAAGTATAGTAAGTAATAATGCTTGCTCTAAATACATAATAAGCAATGAATTATTTATAAAAAGCCCCAAAGAATAAAGAAAAGGACCAAACAATGGAATTATTAAATTAAAATCATTATATGGAATTTCTCCCTTTGTAATTGCATAACTAAATCCATAATTACTAATAGAATCTAAACTATAAGAAGAATAAACAAACTGTAAACATAAAAAATAATAAATAAAAAGAAAGAAATATATATAATTCTTTTTAATAAATAATATTACCTGTCTCATTTTTTACCACCATTCAAATTAATTATCATATAAAACTAAGAAATCACCAATATTTTTATACTGCATAGAAATATTATTATTATATTTTTTATCAATAATAATTAATTCATTATCCTTAATATTATTTATTTTTTCCTCTACTAAATATTTTTCATTAAGCTCATAATACTTTTTTGAAGAATCATTAAAAAATTGAATATAAAGTTTCATGCTATGATCATTACTAGTATTATCATAATAAATGATATCCTTATCCATCGTTTTAGTAAAAATTAAGCTCTGATAAAATCCTTTCGAGAAATTATCACTATAAATAATATTTTTATAACTATTAGTTGCAAAATCAAACAAATAATTACCAAATAAAACAAGATACAATACTAAAATAATACTTACATAAATATTTTTCATCCTTAAAGAAACTCTATTATAAATACTATCTATACCAATACTTCCTATGATAATCAAATTATACCACAAAAAATTCAATTTACTAATATTAGCATAATTAATAATTAAAGAATCTACAAGAGCTATCAACAACCATAATAAAAGAATTCTATATTTTTTTAGCTTTAATATATAAATAAATCCAATAATAACAAATAAAATCGTAATATGATAAAAAATACCAAAACCTTTTGAAGCATTCCAAGTAGTATAGTCTATTTGAAAAAACAATACTAAAAATACCGACTTAATATTATGTAAAAGCTGTCTTCCCATATTATCAGAAAAAAATAGCAAACTATCATTTCTATTTAAATTAGAATAATAAGGAATGGTAACTTTTAAAAATTGAAATGATTTATTAATATGAAATACATTTAATATCATTGTAATCATCAAAGGTAAAATAATAATTATAAATAACAATAACATAAATACCATATCTTTTAATTTAATAATATTATTTTTCTTCAAATAAACTAATAAAAAGAGTAAAAATAAAGGGACAAACAAAAATGATACTACATAAAAATACATAGAAATAGCTAAGAAAAAAACACCTAAATATAATAATTTTTTCTTTTGTTTAATAAAAGCTGTATAAAGTATATCTATAGAAAAAAGTAACAAATGAGGAAATAAGTTACAGTCTAGCGCCCAAAGTGATTGCTGAATATGCCAAGGTGAAATAACTAAAAGGAAAAGTGCTATCAAAGCTATTTTTTCTTTCTTCGTAACCTTGAATACAAAATCATAAAAAACAAAAAAAGATATAATACTAATAATAAAAGAAGGAAATCTAACAGCAAACAAACTATAACCAAATATCTTTATACTTAAAGTCATTAAATATAAAAGACCTACACTCTGTCCTCCCCAACCATTTAAATAAACTGGAAAAGACAAATTATCTAAACTCTTTCCTGTCTCAACAATACTCTTAGCATTAACAATTGTAACAATTTCATCACTATTAATCTCAGAAATCTTATCTGGAAAAAACATAAACCTAGAAAAAAATCCTATAAACAACAATATAAATAAAATACCATATACTAATTTATCCTTCTTCATTTATTATTACACCAACTTTCTAAATAGAGTGTTACTCCTTAATTTGAAAGTGATTACCATTATCTAAATATAATATTCCTCTACGTTCTTCTAATTGTGATAACACATCGTTATAATAATTAATCATCTTAAACTTAGTTAAAGTAAGATAAACCATATTACCATCATCCATATATAAAAGGAAACGATCTTTATCATAATCATTAGGTTGATACTCAATATCTGAAATTTTACTTAAAATATCATCATGTATATTTCTCATTCCTTTTACAAAAGAATCATACTTATTATCAGGAACATAATTTAAAAGCCTAGGAACTCGAAAAACTGATACATCAAAAACTTCAACACTACTTTTATCATCAAATACAATATGTCCATCCTGTTGATTAAAAAATAATGGCTTATTTTCTTTGATATTTAAAACAAAACTATGATAAAATTTACGTTTAATCGTAACATCCTCAATATATGGTGATGATAACAACTTTTTTTTCATACTACTAGTACTAGTAAAAAAGAAACTAGGATAATTCTTCAATCCCGCAAGTTCTAAAATATAATCATCATTCAAATAATTAGTATTTTTTATCAAAATATTTAAAGTAGGAAGTTTTAAATAAAAATAGCCACCAAAAAAGACTCCACTTAAAACAAGTAGAATAATAAATAACCGAAAAACTTTTAATTTCTTTTTTTTGACTATTTTTTTTGCCATGTATTTACTCCCAATTTACAAATTCTTGTTCTATTTTCATATCTACATTATATTTTTCTAAAACAGCATCATGAACATAATCAATTAAATACTTAATGTCATCACTTGAAGCATGCTTATAATTTACAATAAAGTTAGCATGCTTTTCACTAACCATTGCTCCTCCTTTTTTCATTCCTTTAAGTCCTAAATCTTCAATTAATTTCCCAGCAAACATCCCCTCAGGATTACGAAAGACTGAACCAGCAGAAGGATATTCCAAAGGTTGAGACTCATATCTTCTCTTTCTTCTCTCTCTCATCACTTCATCAATTGCATTTTTATTTCCCTTATTAAGACGAATAACAACTTCTAAACAAATATAATTTGGATGACTCTGTAAAAATGAACTACGATAATGAAAATTCATTTCTCTATTTTCTAAAGTAATTATCTCAAAATCTGGGGTTAATACTTTTACATTTTGCACAACATATCCCATATCACTCTTATAAGCACCAGCATTCATATAAACGCCTCCACCAACAGTACCAGGAATACCAGCTGCAAACTCCAAACCAGTAAGACCCTTTTTAGCTGCTAATAAAGAAAGTTTCATTAACGAATAACCAGCACCAACTCTAATTTTATTTTCACTCAAAAATTCAACACTATTAAATTCATTTAATCGTATAAGAATACCCTCATACTTTTTACCACTAAAAAGTAAATTTGAACCATTCCCTAAAATTTTATATTTAATATTTTTACTTTTAATAAAACGCATCAACTTAATCAATTGCTCCACATTTTTAGGGGAAACAATCAACCAAGCAATTCCACCTGACTTATAAGTAGTATATTTTACTAAAGAGGCATCTTTTTCAATATGCCCTATATTTAAGTTTTCTAATCCTTTAACGATATCATCCATATCATCACCTAATTAACTTCCTAATCTCTTCATAAATTCTAGTTGCTGAGTCATCTACACCAAGAGCTTTACTACTCTCTTTCATTTTACAATATAAATCACGATTATCAAATAATTTGTCAATTTCTAAAATAATCTTATCTTTATCAAATTCTTCTTCTGTAACAATAGAACAAGCTCCAGCCTTTTCTAATTCCAAAGCATTCTTATATTGATGATTGTTAGTAACATAAGGAGAAGGTACTAAAATAGCTGGTAAACCAATAGCTGTTATTTCTGCTATTGTAGAAGCCCCTGCCCTAGAAATAATCAAATCAGTATCTTTAAGTAACTGCATAAAATTTTCTAAAAAAGGAACTAATTTAACATTATCAGGTACCAAAACATCTTGATAAGAATCAAAATAATCTTTTCCTGTAACAACAACAACCTTATAATTTTTTCCCATAAAAGAAGGTATCAACTCTTTTATTTTCTTAGTCATTGTAGTAGAACCTAAAGATCCCATTACAATAATTACAAGTTTACAAGTAGAATCAAAGCCTAAACTTTTTTTAGAAACCATTCTAGCTTCAATAATTTCCTCACTCCTAGGATTTCCTGTATAAATAACCCTTTTTTTATCAAAATATTGAATGCTATTCGGTAAAGAAACACAAATTCGGTCAGCAAATCGAGATAAATACTTATTAGAAACACCAGGAATTGAATTTTGCTCATGAATAAGTATTTTTATTTTTAATTTATGAGCAGCACTTAAAACTGGTACCGTAATATACCCTCCAGCACCAACTACTACATCTGGATGAAAATCCTTTATAACTTCTTTAGCCTTACTAACAGCTTTTTTATACTTTGATAAAACTGAAAAATTAGAAAATATATTCTTACGATTCAAACCACTCATCTCAATACCAACATAGTTAATTCCCATATTTGGTATAATATCTTTTTCCATTCTATCAGTTGTACCAATATAAAGTATCTCACTATCTGGTTCCTTAGCCTTAATTTTATGAATAATTGCTATAGCAGGATAAATATGACCACCAGTTCCACCCGCAACCATTATAATTCTCATTTACTCACCCCAGTTAAGTTTCATTATACCATACTTTAAAGCATTACAAAAAGCAAAATATCAAATCATAAACTAAA
>CAOJZZ010000032.1 GCA_948466315.1 uncultured Mycoplasmatota bacterium
GTTTTGCAGGATTTTGTTGGAAGATGGTTCGAACAACAGAAACAGGAGGAGTAAAATTAATCTATAATGGAGTAGTAGGAGAAGATGGAAGTTGTAATAACACAGATACAGCAAGTGAGATAGGGACAAGTAAATTTAATAATTCTAATTCATCACCAGCAGATGTAGGGTATATGTATGGAACAAGGTATACCTATAATCGTAAGACTATGCCTACATGGTATGGATTAATAGGAAGAAGCACTTCAACTAATTATATGTTAACAAGAACTAGAGTTTATTCATCAGATAATTATTATTATGGAGATTCCATAGAATGGGATGGAGAAAACTATAAATTAGTAAATGCAGATGGAAGTGAAGTAGTCCAAACACCATGGAATGAAGGATATAGTAGTTTAAAATGGAAATATAGATGTAGTAATGGAAGTCAGACTACATGTAATACAGTATATTATTTAGGAAGAACAAGTAGTTCATATGCCTATACTTTATCCTTAACAGGAGGAAACACATTAGATGATGTAAATACAGATTTTTCATTTAGTAAGAAAGTAAATTATGTAGATGGACAGTATGTATTAGAAGAGCCAACAGTAATAAAAAGAGCAGATTGGTACACAAAATATAATAGTTTAAATGGATATTATTTCTGTAGTGATGGGTCAAATAGTTGTACAACAGTAAATTATAATATCTCAACATCAAATTATTATATGTCATATTTATTAATGAGTAATGGAGAGACATATGATAGTTTATATGAACAGGCAAAGAATACAAAATGGAAATATGGAAATGATGTAGAATGGGATGGAAGTAAATATGTATTAAAGAATACAATGGAAAGTAGTCCAGTAAATTGGAGTAGTGAGAAAAGTAATATAGGAAAGGGCTATCATTATACATGTTTTAGTCTAGAAGATAGTTGTAGTAGTGTGTCATATATATACTACACAGACACAGGAGGGCCATATTATATAGTCTTAAGTAATGGAAAGAAAATAGAAGAAGCCAATGAAGAGATGTTTAATAGTAATACAAATAACTCAACAATAAAGACAGTAATAGATAATTGGTATAGTGCAAATATGACAGAATATACAAGTATGTTAGAAGATACAGTATGGTGTAATGATAGGAGTATGAGTAATTCAAATGGGTGGAATAAGGATGGAGATATGAATAATAACTTGGAATTTGGAGCCTATGAAAGAAATAAATTATCGAATAAACCAAGTTTAGAATGTAAGAGGGAAGAGGATAGGTTTACAGTAAGTGAGGAGTTAGGAAATGGGAAGTTAACGTATCCAGTAGCCTTGTTAACAGTAGATGAGGCAACATTAGCGGGACATGGATATTCACCAGGATTTACTAAGAGTGGATATCTGAATACTGGGAAAAATTGGTGGGCTTTGTCGCCTAACAAAGTTAGCTTCAGAGACACTGAAGGGCATTCTGTGATCAGCAATGGTTGCTTGGCTAGCTCTGACGTGTATGATTCGTACGGCGTCCGGCCAGCAGTTTCACTAGTTCCTGGGACTATGGTGTCTGAAGGGGATGGGACAGTTTCTAATCCATATAAAATTTTTCAAGATAGTGAAGATATTTTTAGATGAGATGGTCAGTTGTACTTTCTCTTTTTTTCTTTGTATGTTAAGATATTATTGTTTGATTATTTAGAGAATGTTTTATCTTTTTTGTATGGTATACTATGTTTATTAGGGAAGTGTTAGGTGTATGAAGTTTATAAATTATTTTCAATATAACGCTTATGTTGTTTTGACATTTTTCTTTTTATCTTTTTTTGTATTAGTTATAAATTTTTTATCTGGTGGTAAGAGTAATGAGCTTCTTTTTTCGTCATATAGAAGTTCGCTTTTAAATCCTTTAACATATGTTAGGATGATTACTCATGTATTGGGACATAGTAATTGGGAACATTTTATGAATAATTTTTTATATATTTTGTTAATAGGACCAATGATTGAGGAAAAGTATGGAAGTTTAAATTTACTTTTGATGATATTTGTTACTGCGGTAGTTTCTGCTATTGTTCATGCTATTTTTAGTAAGAAAATTATTTTGGGTGCTAGTGGTATTGTGTTTATGTTTATAGTGCTTTCTTCATTTGTTAATATTCAGAGTGGTAAAGTTCCAGTTACTTTGGTACTTATTTGTTTATTTTATATTATTAATGAGATAATGGCCGTTTGTAAGAAGGATAGTGTTTCTCATTTAAGTCATATTGTGGGAGCTATTTGTGGGGCTTTTTACGGCTTTTTTTGGTAGTTGATTTAAAGTATTAGTTTAAGATGTTTTTTCAGAAAGTAATTTTATAGGTGGAAGGAGTAGTATTTGTTATGAGAGTTTTTCATACATTCGATGCTTTTTATGATAATGATTCAAAAGTATTAATTTTAGGTAGTATGCCATCTGTTAAATCGAGGGAACAGGGATTTTATTATGCTCATCCTAAAAATAGATTTTGGTCAACGCTTAGTCGTGTTTATAATGAAGTGGTAGGTGATTCTAAAGAAGAGAGAATGCTATTTTTGAAAAGACATGGTATTGCTTTATTTGATGTTTTAAAAAGTTGTGATATTTCATCTTCTAGTGATTATTCTATTAAGAATCCAGTTCCTAATGATTTGAGTTCTATTTTAAAAACAGCTAAGATAAGGGCTATTTTTACGACAGGGCAGAAGGCTTATAAGTTATATCAAAAGTATTGTTATGAAGAGACTAAGATTGAGGCTATTCCTTTGCCAAGTACTTCACCAGCTAACTGTCCTAAAGGAATAGAAGAAAAGTTATATACAGAGTATAGGAAAATTAGAGATTATACAGATTATATAAATTAATAATAAGAAAGTGAGTTTTATATGTTTATAGCTCAATCTTAAATTGTTGCGGATAATATTTCTTTTCAAGATTATGTTATTAATAGAAAATATAGGTATTCTATAGATTACTCTTTATAATTTAGGACAGAGACTAGTTTATTAAATTTTGTTAATTTAATAAATATACTTGTATAATATTAAAAATAATATGTAAATTAGGTGATGATATGAAAGATATAGATATATTAATATTTGGTGATTCTATTACGTATGGAGCGTAGGATAGTGAAAAAGGTGGATGGGTAAATAGATTACGATTAACTTTAGAGAATAAAGGTGAAATTTATTTTAATATTTATAATTTAGGTGTACCAGGAGATACGACTATCAATTTAAAGAAACGATTTGATAGTGAGTGTAGTTTTAGATTTAATATGGATGCTAAAACTATTATTATTTTTTCTATTGGGATTAATGATTCTCAAATTATAAATGGTAAAAGTAGTATTTATATAAATGATTTTAGAGAAAATATTATAGAGTTAATTGAGAAAGTAAAGAAGTTTTCTTCTTATATTTTATTTATTGGTTTAACTAAGGTTGATGATGATAGAGTAATGCCAGTATCATGGGATTATAATATTAGGTATTCTAATCATGAAATAATAAAATATAATAAGGAGCTGAAAAATATTTGTGAAGAGAAAAGCGTGGAGTTTTTAGACGTGTTTGATTTATTAAGTATTAAGGATTTAGATGATGGATTGCATCCAAATGATAGTGGACATCAAAAATTGTGTGAAGAAATTTTAAAATATTTACAAGATAAATTTTTTTGAGAAGATATTCGGTGGTTGTTTTTTGATAAATATATTTGGATCGGGAAATTTATTTTAATATAGATTAGAAATAGTACTTGAGTTGTGTATAATATAGATGGAATGTTTTTTATTTAATGTGTTATATTTTGTTTAGGAGGATGGTAATATGAGTTATGTAAAGTATTTGAGACAGTATGTAGGAAGTAATCCTATTTTGACGGCTGGTACTTGTTTAGTTGTTTTTAATGAGAATGAAGAGATTTTATTACAAATGCGTACAGATTATAAAGCTTGGGGGTTTCCTGGAGGATCTATGGAACTTGGGGAAAGTTTTTTTGATACTGCTAAAAGAGAATTAAAAGAAGAGGCTAATCTTATTATCGATGAGGTTAAATTGATAGATGTTGTATCTGGTAAGGATACATATAGGGAATATCCAAATGGTGATAAGTTATATGATGTTACTGCTATATATGAAATTAGGAAGTTTCATGGAGAATTAAAAGTGAATGATGATGAATCTATAGAATTTAAGTGGTTTAGTTTAAAAAATATGCCAGATAATTTGGCACCAATGTCTAAAAAGTATTTATCTTATATTGAGAAATATTATAATTAGTTTAGATAGTATATTTGTTATTGTAAAAGAGAGGTGTTTAGTTTGAGTTTAGAGGATATTTTTGTTGAGGCAGATAGATTATCTCGTTTAGAGAAGGAGAAATATAAAGTACAGACCATTCCTTTTTATGAGCTTACTTTGGAAGTTGGAGCTTATTTAGCTAAAAAATATAATGCTGATTGTAATGTTGTAAAAATTGGTCTTGCTATGATGGATATTAAGTTACCTGAGGCACAGAAACTGGGGATGTTGAAAGAACATGTAAATATGAGTGTAAAAGAGACTGAAAAGTTATTAAAGGATATAGATATAGACGATAGTGTAAAGATGAATATTATTAAGTGTGTAGAGCAACATCATGGTGTTGATGATTTTTATAGTATAGAAGCAGAGATATGTTCTAATGCAGATTGTTATATTTTTATTCATCCTAGAGGTGTGTTTTCTTATTTATCGATGCTTGCTAGAAGGCATAATGATATAGAAAAGGAGCTGGAGCAAGTTGAGTATAAGATGGATGAGAAGATAAAGTGTGTGACATTGGATGTTGTAAAGGAAGAATTGCTTCCTTATTATACATCTTTTAAAAAGTCTTTAGAACAAGCAAGTAAACAGTGGAAATAGTTAAATATATTTTATATTGTTGGTAATGTTTACATATTTGGTTTTGATAATCATGTTTGTAGTGTAATTATTTTATTGGCTATTGTGTTTTAGTATGATATTTTGTTAGTTTAGAATTATTACAATATAAATTAGTAGCATTTTATTATAGGTAGGGTGATTTATGGTATGTATGATGTAGAAGTTATGAAAAGGGATTTGATGATGTTAGTATCAACTTTTAGATATGAGCATTGTATGATGGTGGCAGATGAAGCTAGAAATTTAGCAATAAATTATAAATTCAATCCAGAAAAAGCCTATGTTGCTGGACTTCTTCATGATATTGCTAAGGACTTTAGTAGTGAGGAAAATGCTAAGTGGATTAGAAAATATCATTTATCAGAGGAGTTACTTTCTCCTAGTTTTTTTAATATTGTTCATGCTGATGTTGGTGCTTTAGTTGTTAAGGAATGGTATGCTTTAGATGATGATATTTGTGATGCTATTCGGTACCATACAATAGGTCATGTTCCTATGACAGCACTTGATAAAATCATTTTTATTGCTGATAAGATTGCTAGAAAAAAGATAGATGATAATTTAAAAATGATAAGAAGTGAAGCTTATAAGGACTTAGATAAGGCTCTTATATTATGTTTAGAAAAACAACAGGAACTTTTAGCAAAGAAAGGCATTAGTCCTAGTAAGAGTTCCATAGACTTGTTGAATTATGAGAAGAAAATTGTTGAGTCTTTGAGAGATTAATTTATGAACATGTAGTAATTAATATTTTATTGTTATTTGATAGGTTAACTAAAATTATTTTCGATGTATGATAAAATTAGTAAATATTTTTTAGTTTGTATATTTAGGTTAATAATAAATCTATGGATTTTTTTGGGAAAAAATAGTATAATAGGCGACAAAAAGGGAGTATTGTATGTTTGAATATTATGAATACTTTAATGAGTTTATTGCTAAAAAGATAACTTTAAAAATTGTTACTAGTAGAAATAAGACAATTAAAGTTATAGCTTTATATTATTGCAGTGGTATGTTATATTATAAATTTCCAAATTCTAATAATTCATCAAAAATTAGTTTTTCTAATATTAAGAGTGTAGAATTTGCAGATCATAATTATGAAATTTCTTTTAGAATGCAAAAACTAAATTTACCATTTAATATTGATAAATATTTATCTTATTATAAAAATTGTGTTTCAGAATTAGAGTCTAGTTCTAATTATGATTTTAGAGAAAAGATGTTTAAGCAGATGTTTGATTCTCTATATATGCAGAGTTCTACTAATCTTTTGGTTAGGTATTTAAAAAATCAAAAGGAAAAAAGAACTGTTGATCTTAATAGAAATATTTTTTTATTAAGTAATTCTAATCTTTCTCAAAGAATTGCGATTAAAAATGCTTTGAGTCAAGATGTTTCTATTATTCAAGGACCTCCAGGTACTGGTAAGACAACTACAATCTTAAGTCTTATAGCGAATTTTATAATGAATGGTAAGAATGTAGTGGTGGTTTCTAAAAATAATTCAGCTGTTGATAATATAATTGAAGAATTTGAAAAGACTTCTTTGCCAGAATTTTTTTTAAGATTTGGGCGTAATGAAGATTATATGAAGCCTTTACAAAAGGAGATTTCTACTAAGCTTAATAATTTGAGAGAAAATATTAGTAAAATTTCTAACTTAGGTAATGATTTTAATAGACTTAAATTTCTTCAAGATAGATTACAAAATTTAGAAGGTGAAATAGATGAGCTTATTAGTATTAAGAATTTGATAGTTGATTTGAAAAAGCAAAAGAAATTTATGGATAAAGAACAGGAATTGTATCAATTTAGAGAGTTACTTACTGATGATGAAATGAAGATTATTAGTGAAAAGAATGTTTCTAAAAAGAAATTGGCTAGAGTTTTTTCATATTCTAAAAAACATAAATTTAATTTTTTTCAGAGATTAATAATAAGATATTATTATTGTATTAATGATGGGGATGTTAATCAAAAATTTTATGCTATATATCAATTATTAAAGGAAGTATATCTTAAGAAGGAAATTGCTGATAAAGAAGCATTTTTGTTAAAAAGGAGATTAGAGGAAAAACAAAAAGAAGTAAAAAGAATTTATGAAGAGTATATAGAGATATGTATGAGTATATTTAAGAGTTATTTGAAGGAAAAGATGACTTTAGGACTTGCAAGTGTACATAGTGATGATTTATTAGAGTTAGCTTTTAATGTTTATCCTTTAATTTTAACTACTGCTGATGCATTTTTATCTAACTTTAAAGATATAATTAAGAGTAATGAAAAAATTGATGTTGTTATAATAGATGAGGCTTCACAATGTGATGTTATTACTGGACTCCCTTTACTTTATACTGCAAAAAAGCTTGTGGTTGTTGGAGATGAAAAACAGCTTAGTGCTATTACTAATTTAGAGGTTAAGACGGATATTCCTTATGAATATAGATATGATAATAATACTTTTTTGAATAGTATTAAATATGTTTTTGAACCTTTAGAAAAAACTTTAGAAGAACATTATCAATGTGATTATAATATTATTAATTATTGTAATAAGTTTTATTATGATAGTCAGTTGAAAATTTATACAGATTCAATTTCTTGTTCTATAGAGATTGTAGACGCTGATAAATATAAGGGAGCAGAGAGTAAGAATGGTTCATTTTATAATGATAGGGAATGTTTAACTGTTGAGGGATTGGTGGATAAGGGTGATGATTATTTTGTTATTACACCATTTAAAGCTCAAGGTATAGAATTAAAAAAGAGATTTGATGATAAAAGAGCTGGAACTATTCATACTTTTCAGGGGAAAGGTGCAAAAAAAGTATATTTTTCTACTGTTTTAAATGATCTTTCATTTTGTAATAGACATATTAAAGGAAGTCATAATTTATTTACTTCAGAGCTTGTGAATGTGGCGGTTTCTAGAGCTAAAAGTAAATTTGTTCTAATTACTGATAGGAAATATTTTCAAAAAAATAGAGTTTTTGTGAGAGAAATAAATAATTTAATTGATTATATTAAGATTTATGGTGAGAAAATTGATGATGATACTTCGTGTTGGTATGATTATCTTTATAAAAATATTCCTTATTATAAAAGGAACAATCTTTATGATAATGAGTATGAGGAAGTTACACATCAATCTATAAATGCTATTTTGAAGGGAACTCCTTATATTTGTTGTGCTAAAATATTTTTGACAGAATTAGTTTTAAATGAAGAGTTTTTAAATAATAACCCTATAATTAGAGATTATATAAGAAATGGTGCTCATGCTGATTTTTCTATTTTTGATAATAGGACAGGTAGATTAAAAGTTGTTGTAGAACTTGATGGTAAGAATCATAATAAGACTTCGCAAAAAATTAAGGATAGTTATAAAGATATAGCTTTTTCTGCTATTTCAATTCCTGTTATTAGAATTAAAGCTAAAGATGCAATAAACGATAAAATATTTATAAAACAATTAGAAAAATATATCTATATTGATAAATGATGTTGGTAATAAATGAACTGATTTATAGATTTGATTTAATACTAAAGACTATTATTATTTAAAAGTGGATTATGGTATATAGATGATTTCCACTATTTATGATAAGAAATTAATTAAAGTTAATAATATTTTAAAATAAAACTGAAAAGATTTTTGAAGAGCGAAAAATATGTATTTTGGGTATGTCAAGAAAAGTGTGTAGTTTTTTTACTAACTTACACACTTTATTTTACACTCTCTATAAGTCTATGAATCATATCTCGTTTGGCTTCTCTTGATAGTAAATTGTAGAAAAAATTGAAGTTCATCTTTTTAACATTTTTGCATACTAGTTTGTAATCTTCCTTTTTACACTCTAATTTTTTTAATAGTTCTGTTGTATATTCTTTTGACTCGTTATCTGAATCAAGAGTAATTTTCTTTTTGTTTAGTTTCTCAATTTCTTTTTTGATAACATCATTTTTATGGTTATTTTTTACTAATACATTTCTAGTAGCATTCCAAGTGATTTCCTCTATAATCGGCTCACAATAGTCTTTCACTCTTAAAATATCTTGTTGTTTTCGCTTATATTTTCCATATTCCAATATACCTATATAAATAGAATTAGTAAGTATTTTATAAACTCTATCACTTCGCCATTTACCATTTTTTAGATAAGCATTATTATCTTTCATAATCGTAGCAATACCTCTAGTAGAGTTTCCTTCTTGGCATAATTTAAATATTTCTTTAACAACTTGGGCTTCTATTGGCTCTATTTCTAAATGACCTGTATCTTTATTTCTAATATAGCCGAAAGGCGCTTTACTAGGGTGAACTTTCTCTAGTGCCATTTCTTCCATTGCTCTCTTTGTTCTTGCACCAATTTCTTTTCTTTCTCTTTGACCGAATACTAAATTCATACCAAAAATCATTTCACCATTAGCAGTAGATACATCATAAGGCTCGAGTATTAACTCAATTTTAACATCATTTTCTTCACAATAATTTAAAAGCCAAAATCCATCATAATTATTTCTAGTAAGTCTATCTACTTTAATAGCAATTAACTTATCAATCTTTTTAGATTTAATATCTGCAAGTAATCTTTGCATTTCTGGTCGCATTAAATCTTTTCCAGAATGACCTGCGTCATTATAAACATCTACAATACTATAATCGTTTTTCTCACAATATTCTTTAATCATACGAAGTTGTGAATCAATAGAATAGCCATTATCTCTTTGATCATCTGTACTAACTCTTACGGAACACATATACTGTATTATTTTAAAACACTAGATATCATCCATTTTGATTACAAAATAAATACCAATATTACTATTGGTACACAGTTAGAACAAGAAAAAATCCATATTGACAAGTTAGATGTAACTTTATCATTAGGACTTTAAAATAGCATATTTCAAATTAAAATAATAATTGTTGAATAAGAAAACACAGGCCAAGTTGCTGTGCTTTTTATTTTTGTATTGTTAAAACTTTGATAAGTTCTTTTTTCTGCTCTTCAGAAATAGGACTACTAGCAGCTTTGTCATGACCTTTGCCACCCATTGCTTCGGCAATCAATCTGACATTCACATTATCTTTAACATTTCTATATGAAATTGTTCCATAATCTAAGGCAATCAACATAGCAAAGTCCATATCAAAATTATGTTGTCTAAAATATTCCGCTAAATCATTTCTATATTCATAATCAATAAATACTATACCTGCTTTTAATCCTAATATTTCTCTATAATAAACTTTTCTTGCATAGTTTGATAATTTCTCTTGAACCTGATTAATCTTATTATCAATTAACATTCTTTCTAATTCATTAAATTGAAAATCTCTATTGGCTAAATTTCTCAACTTTTCAAACATTAATTTTATATAACCATCACATCCCACAGAGTCAAATAATAATGTTAGTTCATGTGGCATCTCATTATTATATTTAGTTTTCCATTCCCAAGTATCATATTTTCTCGTTAACTCCGAGAAATCTTTTATTTTACGTATAGTACTATCAATAAAACTATTAGTTACTAGATATTCATAAAATAAGCTTGTACCACTACATAATCCTTGTTCGTTAGAAATTCTTATTGTTGTGAATGGATATTTATTAAAATTTCCTTCTAAAGCTGATTTGTGATGATCAAATACAAAAAATTTATCATTTAACTGTTCATCTTTTGCTACCTTTGATAATGTAGGTTCTTCAAGCCATAAATCAGTTACAAAAATTTTATCATAATTATAGATACTTCCATTATCATAATATTTTGCTATTTCATTTTGTAAATTAAAAGTTTCACACAATAAATAATCAACTTCATCAAAAGCTAACTTTGATAAAACTGCAGTTCCCATTCCATCAATATCACTTTTATGTGTAAATAATAATACTTTCATTTATTTCAACTCCCATAAAATTAAATCTAAGTTTAATAATAACTATCTATATTATAGCACTAAATGACTTACTTTGTTTACTTAAATTAGAAAACTAAAAAATATACATATCAATAGATGATTAAATATCTATAAAAATATTTGTCTGAATAAATCCTTTTAAATAAGGGATAAATTATTTTGAGAGCAACATTTTTATCAACGCAACACCAGACATTTTATCCTTATTGACTATAAACAATCAAGTGATACAATATAGTAGAATATGAAATAATTGTATCTAATAGTGCTATTTTTAATGTAAGTAGTGCTTTTTTCATATTCAAATACCTACATTTTCATCAGCAATTTCCTTTAAAACTATAGCCATACTTATGACCATAAAATCTTCAAAATTCCCAAAATTTATGGTCCAAATTTTAGAAAATTTACATTGAAAAAGTGTGTACGATTGTTAAACAGGTTTTAGAAAGTATTTATTTATAAGGGTTCCTGAAAAATGCAAAGTTAACAATCGTATAACAAATATTTAAAATGTAAACACTTGTGTTTTCTCTAATTCCTTATGAAATAAGGAAAAACTAGCCACTGACTAGTTCTATGTAAACAGGTTTATCCTGCTTTTCTTTTGTTGTGATTATTTTAGAAAAAGTGAGTTTTTAATGGCCATAAGTATGACTATTATTTTTCATATTTTTTGTTTTGATGGCTATGATTTAGTTATCTTTTTTGTTTGTAGGGGCTGTATAAAATAAACAAGAGCGTTATAATTTCTTTAAGATATTTTAAAGAAAGTTGGTGCGTAACTATGATATGAATTGTTTAAGAATTTAAGGGGGTAATAATTAAATGAAAAGAAGTGATAAAAGATTAGAACACCTAAAAACTTATATAGCAGAAATTGCTATGTTAGAATTTATCAAAGATAATAACTTAATTGATATTAATGAATATAAAAAAATCAAAAATAAAATTGAAAACGAATATGCAAAATATAACAAATTAAACAATTCAGAATATAGTTTTGCATAATAAAAAATATTTGAAATATGCTATTTTTCAACAATTATGGAAAGGAATAAATGAATAATAAAGTTGAAGTAATAGCACCAACTTCTAAAACTATGTGCTTAAAAGGAAATGTAAAATACAAGTTAATTAGTACTTGTGCTTATTGTAGAGTTTCTACAGATAACGAAGATCAGAAAACAAGTTATAACTCACAACGAATCCATTATAAAAATATGATTGAAGAAAATCCTGATTGGGAGTTTGTAGGAATTTATGCTGATGAAGGTATTACAGGAACACAAACAACAAAACGAGAACAATTTAATCAGATGATGAATGATGCTTTAAACGGTAAGATTGATTTGATATTAGCGAAGTCTATTTCAAGATTTGCTAGTAATACAGTTGATACTTTAAACTGTGTAAGATTATTAAGGGAACACAATGTAGATGTTTACTTTGAAAAGGAAAATATCCATACTCTAGGTTTATCCAATGAATTGTTTTTAACTTTATATAGTGCTTCTGCTCAAGCAGAAAGTGAATCAATATCAGAAAATGTCAAAGCTGGAGTTCGTATGAAAATGAAACGTGGAGAATTGGTAGGAAAGTATGCTCCGTTTGGATATTTATACGACAAAGAAAAAGATATAATAACACCTGATGAAAGTAAGAAAGATATCGTTACTTATATTTTTGAAGTACAGAAAAAAATATATTTTAATCCCTCTAGTGGTAAAACAGACTTGTGGAGTGCTTATGAATGGAGTAAATCTTCACAGTTCAATTATTTTAAGGCAGAATAATGATATTAGCATTTATAAAATTAAGTATATGAATAATATTCTTATATTTTAAAATTAAAAAGGTTATTTCTAAAATAAGAAAATAGCTTTAATACATATTAAAATTATTATTAGAATATAGATTATTTTTCCAATTTTTCTTTTTACCATTGACAAAACTAATTCAATTAGTTAAAATCATAATGTGATTAGTTATGGAGGATAATATGTCAAAAAATAATATTAGTGATGAACTTATTATTGAAACTTCTGCTTGTATAGCAAATAAAGTTGGACTAGATAATTTGTCACTTAAAATCATTGCTGAAGAATTAAATATTAAATCGCCATCTTTGTATAATCATATAACAAGTCTTGATGAAATAAAGCAAAGACTTATGTTTTATGGTTGGAAACAAATGGAAGAAAAAATGCTTGATTCTGCTGTTGGGGTATCTGGATACATGGCTTTAAAGAATATGTGCTATGCTTTTTATGATTATGCTACTAATAATAAAGGTGTTTTTACTGCTATGCTTTGGTATAACAAATATGAAAATGCCCAAAAAGAAAACGCTACTACAAGACTATTTAATATGTTATTTAAAGTAATGAAATCTTTAGATATTAGTGATTATAATATAAATCATATTATAAGAACATTAAGAGGTTTTTTGGAGGGCTTTTCTTTACTCGTAAATAATAATGCTTTTGGGAATCCTATATCTATCAAAGAAAGTTTTGACTTATCACTAGAAATAATTATGAATGGCATAAAATCATTAGAAGGAGTGAAATAAAATGAATGAATATGTAAATTTAACTTTAGAAAATATTGATGATGAGCATATCTGTTGTGCGATTGGAGATAAAAAACATCAAATAGGTGTTAATAGTAAAAAGGAATGGATTAAAAGTAAATTAGAAGATGGACACATTTTTAGAAAATTAAATGCTAGAGGAAAAGTATTTATTGAATATGAGCCAATAGAAACGGCTTGGGTGCCAATAAATGGAAAGAATTATGAATATATATATTGTTTATGGGTGGCAGGAAGTTTTAAAGGAAATGGTATTGCAAAAGAACTACTCGAATATGCAATAAATGATTCTAAAGAAAAAGGCATGAGTGGTATATGTACTTTAACTTCTAAAAAGAAAAAGCCTTTTATTGGCGAAAAAGAGTTTTTCATTCATTATGGCTTTAAAATCATTGATGAAATAGGTGATTATGAATTACTAGCACTTCAATTTGATGATAATGAAACACCTAAATTTAATGATAATGCAAGAACAATGAAAATAGATAATCAAGATTTTACGATTTATTATAGTAATGAGTGTCCTTATGTAGAATATGAAGTAAAAGAACTAACTGAATATGCCAAAGAGAATAATATTAAGATTAACTTCATCAAAATTGATTCTTTAGAAAAAGCCAAAAATGCACCTTGTATATTTAATAACTGGACTAATTTCTATAAAGGTGAGTTTATATCAAATACTATATTAAATGCTAATTCATTTGAAAAGTTGATTAATAAGTAAAATGGAATTTATAAAAGCGAAAACAATACTTGCAAAAGTAAAATATGGGAATGAATGGTATGGCATTGATTATAATATGAATTTATATCGAGGCTGTTCTCATAGGTGTATTTACTGTGATTCACGAAGTAATTGTTATCATATTGATAATTTTGATATTGTTCGTGGAAAAGAAAATGCTTTACCTATTTTGGAACAAGAATTATCTAAAAAAAGAGAAAAAGGTGTTGTTGGAATTGGCTCAATGTCTGATACTTATAATCCGTTAGAGAAACAATATGAACAAACAAGAGGATCATTAAAACTTATATCGAAGTATGGTTTTGGTGTTTCTATTGATACGAAAAGTGACTTAATTTTAAGAGATATTGATTTGTTAAAAGAAATAAATTCAAAAAACAATGTAATTATTAAATTTACAATCACTACTCCAAATGATGAATTATCAAGAATAATCGAGCCAAATGTTTGTGTATCTTCCAAAAGATTTCAAGCAATTAAAAGGTTAAGCGATAATGGAATATTTGTAGGAGTTATGATGAATCCTGTCTTACCATTTATAACAGATAATGAAGAAGATATAAAAGAATTAGTTAGACTTGCATATCTAAATGGGGCTAAATTTATTCATACTTTTATGGGAATGACTTTAAGAGAAAATCAAAGAGATTATTATTTTAATAAACTAGATCAAAACTTTAAGGATTTAAAGAGAAAATATATTAAGTTTTATGGTGAAAGATATAATTGTATAGTAACGAATTATAAAAGATTATATAAGGTATTTACTGATGAATGTAATAAATATGGATTATTATATGATATGAAAGATATTATTAAGGCATATAAAAAAGAAATAAAAAGTAGCAAACAAATAACATTATTTTAAAATGAAAGATTGCAATTTGAAAGTAGATAAAGTGGAAAGGGAAAGATAATTTAGTCGAGAAACTTGAAATTGTCACCATTAGAGGGGTTGGTTATAAAGGAATCATAAAAAATAGTAATTGTCATTAGGCAACTACTATTTTTATGTTGGGATATTTTATTTTTTCAGTTTGCTTATCCAGAAGTCAAAATCAATGATTTTATTTTTTAAAAATTCTTCATCTTCAAAATATCCAAAATTATGAAGTCATTTTTTGAGTTTTAGTAATTCATTTATGCTCTCCTCTAAACTTTCAGCAATATAATTGATGTCGCTATTAGATAAAGAATTTATTTTAAAATCATCAATCAATTTTCTAATAAAATCAGATTGAGATAAATTTATTTTAGAAGATTTTTCTTCTAGCATTTTCTTTTCGTTTAGATAGACATTGATTTTAATATTTCTTGTTCTCATTTTTAAAGATTTCCTTTCTAATATTAAGGGTATGGGATTTCCCATAAATAGAAAATGTGCGGGAGTAGGTTTTCAGTGCTGGCTAGGACATAAAACTTAATTTGTTCTCACACATTTTCAATATAAATTAGTTCCTTTAATATGATTTCTTCAGCCATATTTTTATAATTATTCATTAGTTTTATCCACTCGATTTGGTTTTCATTTTTATTTTTTTCGGATAGTAATTCATCATAATTTTTGTATTGTTTCATTAAAATATTTAATTTATTTTCTGCTTCAATACTAACTGAAACAAGATGATCTGTTAGTTCATTTGTCATTAAAAGCGTTGTATAAAGTGCTTTATTATTTTCTTTTAAATAGTGTAATCTCAAATATCCATACGTGTTAATTTTCTCACTATTTTGTTTTTCCATTGTTAAATTTGGTAATAAATAATCGCCAACTTTTGTATAATTTAACTCCATTTTTCATCTCTCTCTTTCTTTAATTTTGATATTCTTTTCATATAAATCTACTTCTTTTGTTGTAAAATTGTACTTAAAATAGCTTTGTTCTTTATTTTTATCTATGACTTTAATTGTAAATTTGTCGATTAAATAGACAGCAAATTCATCTATAGATAATTGATTTTTTAGATAGGCAAGAACTTTAAATTGTTCTATGGTATCTACTTGATTTTTTAAAATATTTTCTCTCGTTAATCGTTTCATTGAGAACTCCTTTCATTTTTAATTTGCTTTTGATACTTCTTTTTTAGGTACTAATAATAGAAAATCTTTAGCAACATTTCCTTCAAAATAAGGGCAACCAATTATGCCATCTACATAGAAATGATTATGTGCTTTAGCAAAAAAATCATCTACAAACTCACTCGAATATTCATTTCTTGTCATCTTTAAAATGGATAAAACATCATAATCTTTTTTCTTGATTTCTAACTCTTCCTTTGTTATTTCATTTAGATATTTGATTCCAACATTATCATTTTTTAGAACAATATTTAAGTATTTGATAAATTCACCGCTACTTTTTGAGATAAATTCATCAGTGAATTTTATATATTTAATGTCAATATTGTAGTTATTATCTCTTGCGATTTCTATTTGTGATATTAGTCTATGAATCATATCTCTCTTGGCTTCTCTTGATAGTAAATTATAGAAAAAGGTAAAGTCAAACATCTTAACATTTTTAAATATCAATTTGTCATCTTCCTTTTTACAATCTAATTTTTTTAATAGTTCTGTTGTATATTCTTTTGATTCATTATCTGGATCAAGGGTTATTTTCTTTCTGTTTAGTTTCTCAATCTCTTTTTTGATAACATCATTTTTATGGTTAATTGTCTCAACATCTAGGGTAGAACTTAAATATAAATCAACTAATCTTTTTTCTTGTATTTTTAATTTTTCTATGGCTTTTTCTATTTCTTTTACATCATTACTTTTTGTAGAATTACAAGTAATAATTTCATTATTTGTTCCCATCATAAAGATAGTTAATTCTTCTAAAACTCGCCTTAATTTAACTTCTATTTTCTCGGTATTATAATGAAGTCCATATCCACTACAATTATGATTTTTACATCTTAAATGATAATAAACTTTTTGTTTTCCATTTGGATATTTAAAAGATTCTGATGAAGCCATAATACTACCACATATCGGACATTTTACTAATCCTGAAAATAAATGAATAAACTCTCCATAGTTTGAATGCTTATTTTTTACTAATACATTTCTTGTAGCATTCCAAGTAACTTCATCAATAATTGGCTCACAATAGTTTTTCACTCTTAAAATATCTTGTTGTTTTCGCTTATATTTACCATATTCAAATACACCTATATAAATAGAATTAGTAAGTATTTTATAAACTCTGTCGGCTCTCCACTTACCATTTTTTAAATAAGCATTATTATCTTTCATAATCGTAGCAATACCTCTAGTAGAATTACCTTCTTGGCATAATTTAAAGATTTCTTTTACAACTTGGGCTTCTATTGGCTCTATTTCTAAATGACCTGTATCTTTATTTTTTACATAGCCATAAGGTGCTTTACTAGGGTGAATTTTCTCTAAAGCCATTTCTTCCATTGCTCTTTTTGTTCTTGCTCCAATTTCTTTTCTTTCTCTTTGACCAAATACTAAGTTCATTCCAAATATCATTTCACCATTAACAGTAGATACATCATAAGGCTCAAGTATTAACTCAATCTTAACATCGTGTTCTTCACAGTAATTTAAAAGCCAAAAGCCATCATAATTGTTTCTAGTTAATCTATCTACCTTAATAGCAACTAACTTATCAATTTTTTTAGATTTAATATCTGCAAGTAATCTTTGCATTTCTGGTCGCATTAAATCTT
>CAOJZZ010000033.1 GCA_948466315.1 uncultured Mycoplasmatota bacterium
TCAATAATATTTGTAACTAGAAAATATTGATAAAAAAATATAATTATGGTATATTTAAATATAATAAAAGGCAAAAGTTAATGATTTAAAACATCATAAAGTAGTAGCCTTTATGATATTTTAAATTAGAAAGTAGGATAGTTATGATAAAGACCCATTATAGAATGGTGAATATTGTAATATTATTAGTATTGTTAATTTTTATAAGTTGTATAAGTGTTGGATATGCGGCTTTAAATGCAAATTTGACAATATCTGGTGATATTCAATATGAATCGGTTAATAATCTTTATAATATAGTAAAAAGAAGTTCAAAAGGAATGGATTCAAGCATTAATTTTGCAGATTCTCCTACTACTGCAACTTCAGGTGTTTATGAAATGAGTAGTACAAATAATGATAGATATCCAATATATTATTATCGAGGAATTGTAACTAATAATAATGTATCATTTGCTAATTTTTGTTGGAAGATAGTTAGGACAACAGAAACAGGTGGAGTAAAGTTAATTTATAATGGTAAGATAGCTTCAAATGGTAGTTGTAATAATACTGGTATTGATACCCAAATTGGGGAAAGTATATTTAATAATTTTAGTTCAATAGGAGGGGTTGGTTATGTTTATAATGGGGATGATTTGAATTTAGAATTTTATTCATCTTCTAATATAAAGGATTCAACTATAAAAACTGTTGTAGAGACCTGGTATAAAAATAATATGACAAGTTATACAAAGATGCTGGAAAATACAGGTTGGTTTATTGATATGGACTATGAATGTAGCGGAAGTGAGGATGAGGGAAATTATAGTTGTATGTGGAAAAATTCTACAGAGTATGATCCTGATTCTAAATTTATAGTGAGTAGTTATACTAAATATCCAGTAGCCTTACTTACTAGTGGTGAAATGAATATTGCAGGTTTAGATAGTGATTTGGATAGTGATAGAATGTATTTAAGGGGATCTGATCGTTGGTGGACGATGTCTCCTTCTAGTTATTTCGATAATTATGCATTGGTTGTAATACGTTTTGATGGTATGTTAGCTCCTTTTAGTGTTATGGATAAAGCAGGAGTAAGACCTGTTATCTCTTTAGCAACTAATACAATAATAAAAGGGGGGAATGGTTCGTTTAGTAGCCCATATCAAATTTTGGTAAATTGATGGTAATAGTATTCCTTTAAAATATATGTTTATATTAATTAAAGTGACAATAATGTTGCTTTTTCTTTTTAAATATGAGAGCTTTCTTTAATGGAAGATGATATAATATTAATAGATGATGATTTTAATATGATGAGGGGAGAAAATAGAGGGATTTTTTAATTATAAAACATAGGGAATAAGATTCCTTTATTTGTTGTTATGAATATGCAAAAATTAGATAAAAGAGGTTTATTAATAGTATGTCCAAATGAACAAAAGATGAAAATATTACAAAGTATTAGTATTGAAGAAGACATTAGAGATATTAAGTTTATGACTAAGGAAGAGTATAAGAGGAATTATTATTTTTCTTATACTTGTGAGGCTCTATATTATTTAATGAAAAAATATAAATATAATTTGGATGTTGCTAGAGTCTATTTAGATAATTTATATATAATAGATGATAATAAGAATTATTCTAATACTAAATTAGTTTTTTTAAGAGATTTAAAATTAGAATTAAGAGATAATAATTTATTAATAGAAAATAAAATTTTTAGAGACTATATAAAGACTAGAGAAGTTTGGGTTAGAAATTATTATGATTTAGATAAATATGAAGAAGAGATGTTAGGGTGTAATTTATCTTTTAAAAAGACTAAATTAAAGGGAAGTGTCTTTGAATATTTAACTTTAGAAGATGAAGTTAATGGAGTTTGTTTAGAAATAATAAAGTTATTAAGAGCGGGTATTCCTATTAATAAGATTTATTTAACTAATATAACTGATGAGTATTATTATACTTTAGAAAAATTATTTTCTTATTACCATATTCCTCTAAATTTAGATAAAAAAGAATCAATTTATGGTACTAAAGTTGTTTATGATTACTTAGATAATGAGAAGCTTGATTTAGATGATTATTCAAAGACTGATATAAATAAAAAAATAGTTTCTGTATTAGAAAGTCTTTCTGGACTTGATAAAGATAGTAAAGAATACCAAGTATTATTAATTGATGAATTAAAGAGAACTTATTTATCTTCTAAGATAAGAAGAAATGCTGTTACTGTTAAGAATTTATATAATGAAACTTTTTCTTCTGATGAATATGTTTTTGTTCTAGGTTTTAATCAAGATGTTTTACCTGCTATTTCTAAAGATATTTCATTTATTGATGATATAGTAAAAGAAGAAGTAAATATGTATACAACTGATGAAATAAATAAAAGAAGTAGGGCTGCAACTATTTATGTTCTATCTAATATTAAAAATTTATATTTATCATATAAATTATCTTCACCATTTAATAGTTTTTATAAATCTAGTCTAATTGATTCTGTTGATTTAGAAGTAGTTAGACAAAGTAATGATAATTATAATAGTTCTAATTATTATAATAAATTACGATTAGCTGAGAAATTAGATTTATATTATTTATATGGAGAAAAAGATAAGGCTTTGTCGCTTTTATATACGCATTATCAAATACCTTATAAGACTTATTCTAATAAATTTACTGGTATTAATAAAGATACTTATTTACTTAATTTACCATATCCTTTAAAGCTTTCTTATACTTCTTTAAATAGTTATAGTGAATGTAAGTTTAAATACTATGTTAAGTATGTTTTAAATCTTGATAATTATGAAGATAGTTTTGCTAGTTATATAGGTTCTATGTATCATAAAATATTATCTTTATATCAAAGAAGTAACTTTGATTTTGATGCTTCATATAAAAAATATTTAGAGTTAAGAGAGTTATCTTTAAAAGAAAAGTTATTGTTAAAAAGAATTAGAAAAGACTTAGTAGTTTTAATTGATAATTTAAAAAAGCAGGAATTATTAACGGGATTTAATGATAGTTATTATGAGAAAAAGGTAGAAGTACCTTTAGCAAAAGAAGTAGAAGTTTTATTTGTAGGTTATATTGATAAGATAATGTATTATCAAAAAATAGAAGATACTTATTTTTCTATTATTGATTATAAGAGTGGAAGTGTTGATACTCATATAGAACCTATGAAGTATGGTCTTCATATGCAATTACCTGTTTATTTATATTTAATTCATTATTCTAAAGTATTTAGTAATCCTATTTTTACAGGGATTTATTATCAGAATATTTTATTTAATTATCCTACTTGGTCAGCTAAGGGGGTAGATGATTGTCAAAAGAGATTGAGACTACAAGGGTATTCAACAGATGATGTTGCTATTTTAGAAAGATTTGATAGTACTTATGAAAAAAGTTCTTATATAAAGGGTATGGCTTATAATGAGGAAAAGGGATTTTCTCATTGGGCAAAGGTTATAGATAATGATACGTTATATAATTTAGTAAAGTATACAAAAGATTATATTGATAAAACGACAGATGATATTTTGGACTCAGATTTTAGTATTAATCCAAAAATGTATGATTTAAAAGATGTATCTTGTAAATTTTGTCCATTTAATGATTTATGTTATAAAAAAGAAAGTGATGTAGTTTATTTGGAAAAACAAGAAGATTTATCTTTTTTAGGGAGTGATGTTTAATGGCTTGGACGAAGGAGCAACAAAAAGCAATTGATGTAGAAGGACAAAATGTCATTGTCTCAGCGGGAGCTGGTAGTGGTAAAACTGCTGTTTTAACAGAGAGAGTTATTAGAAAATTAAAAGGTGGAGTTCATATTAATGAACTTTTAGTGTTAACTTTTACTAATGCTGCTGCTTTAGAAATGAAAGAAAGAATTAGAAAGGCTATTAATAAAAGTTCAGGCTTAGAAAAAGAATTAGAAAAAATAGATGGAGCATATATTACAACTTTTGATTCTTTTTCACTTTCTATTGTTAAGAAATATCATACTAAATTAAATATTACTAATAAAATAAAAATTACAGATGAAGTAATTATTGATATGGAAAAACATAAAATTTTAGATACTATTATGGATGAAAATTATTTATCTCCTAAACAAGATTTTCAGAAATTAATTAATGATTTTTGTTTAAAAGATGATATCGAGTTAAAAGAATACATTTTAAATATTTATAAAAAGATAGAACTTAAGTATGATAAGACAGATTATTTGGATAATTATATAGAAGAGTATTATAGTTTATCTAAAATAGATGATAATATTAAGGAATATCTTTCATTAATAGATAATTATAGGGATGGTATTAAAGGAAAACTTGAAGAGTTATCTATATATGTTGATGGAACATATATAGAGAAAATCAATGTGGTTTTAGGAGGGTTAGTTAATGCTAGTAGTTATGAAGAGATAAAAAGTAAACTTGATTTTAGATTGCCTAATCTTCCAAAAAATAGTGATGAGGTAGTAAAAACCATAAAAAAAGAAATTACGGAGTTAGTAGCTAATATAAAGGAATTGGCAATATATGAATCAATATCTTCTATTAAAGAGGAAATTTTAGATACAAGGGAAAATGCTTCAGTAATTATTAGAATAATACAAGAATTAGATAAGAGATTGACAAAATATAAGGAAGAACATGAGTATTATAACTTTACTGATATTGCTAATTTGGCTATTAAAGTAGTAAGTGATAATTGTGATGTTAGATTAGAATTAATTAAGAGTTTTAATGAGATATTAGTAGATGAGTATCAGGATACTTCTGATATTCAGGAAAAGTTTATTTCTTTAATTTCTAAGAATAATGTTTATATGGTAGGTGATATAAAACAATCTATTTATCGATTTAGAAATGCTAATCCTTATATTTTTAAATCTAAGTATGATTTGTATCAAAATACTGATGCTGGTATAAAAATAGATTTGTTAAAGAATTTTAGGTCAAGAAGCGAAGTCTTGGAAGATATTAATAATTTGTTTAATAGTTTTATGGATGATGCTATAGGTGGAGCGGCGTATCAGGAGTCACATCAAATGGTTTTCGGTAATATGACTTATAATGAGCAAGGTAGGACTAAACAGAATTATCATATGGATGTTTTGACTTATAAAGAAGGAGTGAAATCAGTTTCTAAGGAAGAGCAAGAGGCTTTTATTATTGGTTATGATATTAGAGAGAAAGTAAATAATAATTACTTAGTATTTGATAAAGATAAGAATGTACTTAGAAAAATAGAATATTCTGATTTTGTTATTTTACTTGATAAGAGTAAAAACTTTGATTTATATAAAAAAATATTTGAGTATTTACAAATTCCTTTAACTATTTTAAAAGATGAAGCACTTAGAAAAGATCAAGATATTTTAGTAATTAGGAATTTGTTAAAGTTATTAATTTGCATAAAAAATAGGGATTTTTCAGAGGAGTTTAAGTATAGTTTTATATCTGTTAGTAGAAGTTTTTTATATAGACTGAGTGATGAGGTAATATATAATTATTTTGTTACTAATACTTATTTTGATAGTGAGTTATATGAAAAGTGTTTAGACCTTACTTTAAATATGGATATTATGAGTCCTTCTGTTTATTTGAAGTATATTTTAGAAGAGATTTCTTATGATGAAAAATTGATAACTATTGGTAATGTAAAATCTTTTAGGATTAGAGCAGAATATTTTTATAATTTAATAAAGGATTATGAGAAAGCGGGAAATACTATTTATGACTTTGTTTCTTATTTAGAAGAGATTTTTAAAGGGGATTATGATTTGAAGTTTTCAGTAAATACAGCTAGTAGTAATAGTTGCAAAATAATGACTATTCATAAGTCTAAGGGATTAGAGTTTCCGATATGTTATTTTGCTGGTTTGAAGTCGTCATTTAATATGAGTGAACTTAGGGAAAAGATTATTTATGATAATAAGTATGGAATTATACTTCCTAAAGTGGATGGATATTTTAAAGATACAATTTTAAAGACGCTTTTAAAGATAAATAATAAAAGGGAGGAAATATCTGAGAAGATTAGATTATTATATGTTGCAGTAACTAGAGCTAAGGAGAAAATGATTTTTGTATTACCTGAACAGGAGGAAATAAAAGAAGTAGTTGGATTGATTTCTTCTTATGATAGAGGTAAATATAATAGTTTTTTATCGATGATGAGAAGTGTTTATAGTATGTTATTACCTTATATTATACCAAAGGAGGTAAGTTTAACTAAAGATTATTTAGATATTAAGAGTATTAGTAATGAAGTTGATTTTTTGGAAGATGTTGATTCATTAGAAGTTAGAGAACTAGAAATAGATAGTGAAGAGGTATATGATAGTCATTATTCTAAGGATGAGATTCATATTGCATCACAAGATGAAGTTTTAAAAATGGAGTTTGGTAAAAAGATTCATAGTTTATTAGAGCAAATAGATTTTACTAAGAAAGATTATTTAGGGTTAGATGAACCTTTGGATGTTATAGAAAAGATTTCAGCTTTTATAAATAGTCCATTAATTAGAGAAAATCTTTTTGCTAAAATGTATAAAGAATATGAATTTGTTTATCAAGAAGATAATAAATTATTTCATGGTATTATTGATTTATTAATAGAAAGAGATGATAAGATAATAATTATTGATTATAAGTTAAAAGGCATTGAGGATAATAGTTATTATAAACAGATTAATGGTTATAAAAATTTTATAAGAAAAAAGACAGCTAAAGAAGTAGAATGTTATTTGTATTCAATAATTGATCAGAGATTTAAAAGAATTGAAGAGACTTTTATTTCGGATAGTGATTTGGTTGAGGTGTAGAGTAGATGATTAATAAATAGTTATTATTATATAATATTGATTTGATATTAGAAATTATAAATTATAAATATATTATGTTATAGATTTAAAATTATTATAAAGAAAAAATAAGAAACGTAGAAAGTGCGTTTCTTTTGATTTTTATTATATAAGTCATAAAGCAAAATACTTTATGTTTTAGTATATATTTTGTTTTATTATTAATAAATTAATTATAATAAAAAGTGGTCATTTTAGCAATTATTTCTTTATAATTATTGTGTAAATATAGTTTTTTTTTTATTAAAATAGTCAGTAATTATTTTTTTGTGTTTTATTATATTAGCTTTTATAGTAATTATATTTTTTAGTAATTAGTCATATTTTTAGTAATATTATTTAACTTTATTATTTTATTTGGATAAATTTTAGAATGTCATAAAGTATTTTGCTTTATGATATTTATTTTTATATTTGAAGGATGAGTGTAAGTATGAGAAAAAGTGGTTTATTTATGGTAACAGGAATATTTTTTGTTATTTTGTTTGAGTCAATTATATATGGGGCAATTAATACAAGTATGTTTATTGATGGGGAGGCTCATATTAGGGTAAATAGTGGTATTAGGATTGTTGATTTGAAAGTAGTGGAGCAAGTAGGTGGTGCCTATGAAGTGTATAATAGTGATTATTCTAAGGATTCGACTAGTTTACAGGTAATTTTACCTAATAGTGAATCGGTAATGGTATATGAAGTTACTATTGTAAATAGTATGGCTGTAGATTATGAGATTACTGAGATAATTGAGGATACCTACTCAAATAATAGTATTAATTATGAGATTATTGATTTATCAGAAGGTAGTGTTATTTCTAATGATGCTAGTTATACTTTTAAAATAAGGCTTACAAGTAAGGGGGATGATTTATCTAATAAGTGTGTTCTTATTTTAAGATATTTATTTAAAGAAATAAAAGAGCATGAATGGAATTTTGATTATATGGGTAAAGAACAACAGTTTATTGTACCATATAATGGTGTATATAAATTAGAAGTATGGGGGGCTCAAGGTGGATATTATAATGAGCTATATATTGGAGGTTATGGTGGTTATTCTGTTGGGACGGTTGTACTAGATAATAATAGTATTTTATATATTAATGTAGGTGGTCAGGGAACAAGTGCTGTTGGTACCAGTGTTATTTGTAATGGTGGCTATAACGGTGGTGGCGGTGCTAGATCTTTTTCGTATGCAGGGGCTTTACAAACTTGTGGAGGTGGCGGTGGGGCTACACATGTGTCTTTTAAATCAGGACTATTATCTACATTGTCAGGTTCAATAGATAATATTTTAATTGTTGCTGGAGGTGGTGGAGGTGGAGCTTTTACTAATAGTATGAATTTTGGAACAGGGGGACATGGTGGAGGTTATAAGGGATCTAGGGCTTTATCTTCTGCTTCTGATTCTATTAAAAATGGACTTGGAAGTGGTGGTAGTCAGGATAGTGGGGGTTGCCGAAATGGGATAAGAGGGGATCGTTGTGGATCTTTTGGTTTAGGATATTCTAATTCTGCTGATATAGGTTCTACTGCTAATAGTGGTGGAGGTGGTGGTGGCTTTTATGGAGGTGGTGGGACATATGTCAATGCCTCTGGTGGAGGAAGTGGCTATATAGGAAATACGCTTTTAAGTAGTAAATCAATGTATTGTTATAATTGTGATGAGTCAAGTGATGAATCTATTAAAACAATATCAACTACAAATGTATCAGAAGTACCAATAAGTAATTATGCTAAGAAGGGAAATGGCTATGTTAAAATTACTTTTATTAAATAATAATTAAAAGATCATATATAGAATATAGCTGTTATAAATAAATTTTAAGTAAATAAAAAGTTACTATTTTAAGCATGTATTAATTAATAATATTTATAATTTTTATTGTTAGAATTTCTTTATTAAATTATTTATAAAAGTAATTTTGTTTTTTTACAACTAATATTTTAAGAATTGGTATGTTATAAAACATATCTTTTATTTTTAGTAATAAAATAGATTAGAGTACTTTTATTTTAATTATTATTTTGATATTATAAATAAAGATAAGGAGATATTTTTATGGAAAAGAAGTTACAGAAAATAATTGGTTGTTTTACTCTTCTTATTATAGTAGGTAGTTATTTTTTTCTTGGTGATTTTAAACAGAAAGAGGGATTATTAGAAGATGTTAATTTTAAGAGGACAGATGAGGTTATTAATATTGATTCTAATAGTCTTTTGAAAATATATTTTATTGATGTTGGTCAAGCTGATTCTATTTTGATTGAGAATAATGGGGAGTATATGTTGATTGATGCAGGTAATAATGAGGATGGCAAAAAATTAGTTAGTTATATACATGGTTTAGGAATTAGTAATTTTGCTTATGTAATTGGTACACATGCACATGAAGATCATATTGGGGGAATGGATGATGTTATTAAAGAATTTTCTATTGGAACTTTTTATATGCCAGATGTTGTTACTACTACGAGAACATTTGAAGAGGTTTTGGATGCTTTAGAGGCTAAGAAAATTGCTTATGAAACACCAGATGTGGATAGTACTTTTTCTTTTGCTGATTGTAAAGTACAAGTTTTATATGTAGGTGGTGATGATAAAAAAGATTTGAATGATACTTCGATTGTTTTAAAAATTATTTATGGTAAAGATTCATTTTTATTAATGGGAGATGCTACTAATAAGATAGAAAAACAGATTTTAAATAAAGATTTGAAGAGTGATGTTTTAAAGATTGGACATCATGGTTCAGCACATTCTACTTCTCTTGATTTTTTGGATAAGGTAGATCCAGAATATGCTATTATTGAGGTTGGTGTTAATAATCCTTATCATCATCCGACTAAATCTACTTTGAAAAAGCTTAATGAGAGGGGTATTAAGATATATCGTACAGATGAAGATGGAACTATTATTTTGACATCTGATGGTATTAATATTAATTTTGAGACAATAAAAACAGATACTAATGGAGGAGAATAGATGAAATATGCAATTGATAGAATAGAAGATGATATTGTAGTTTTGGAAAATATTGAAACAAAGGAAAAAAGACTGGTTAATAAAGAGTTATTTTCCGATGATATTGCTGATGGTATAGTTGTAAAAGTTATTGAAGATAAATATGTGATTGATAGTAATAGTTATGATGAGCGTAGACAAAAAATTAGAGAAAAAATGGACAAGTTAAAAAGATTAAAGGATAGAAGTAATGAGTAAGAATAAGTATATTTTACCTGTTCGGGGAGTTTGGTATGTAGAATATGGTGGTAATAAAAAAGAAAATTCTCATTCATTTGATATTATCGCACAACGTTATGCTTATGATTTTGAAATTAGGAAGAATGATCTTCCATATCATGATGATTATACAGTTTTAAGCAATTATTATAGTTATTTAGAAGATGTTATTTGTCCAAGTGATGGGTATGTTTTTGATTTAGTTAATTATTATCCTAATACGTTAGTTTACCCTGATCGTCCTATTAAATGTGATATTTTAGATCCAAGAGGAAATTATATTACTATAAAACATAAGAATGGTGAATATAGTACAATTTGTCATCTTGAGTGTGGTAGTATAACGGTTGAAATTGGAGATTTAGTAACTCAGGGACAGGTTTTAGGAAGAGTAGGAAATAGCGGAAATACACAGGGGCCACATGTTCATTTTCAGGTACAAAATGGACCTGATTTTAATAAAAGTGTGGGAATTAAAATTAATTTTGAAAGGACATATACTAATAAAAGAAAAATAAAAAGAATAGAAAAAGGAATGTATGTTTATTCTTTAGATGGTGGTGATCAAAGGAATGGTAGATTATTTAGTGTTTGATAATTTGGAAAAAGAGAATGCAATAAGGGAAGAGTACATTACTAATAAGGAATTTAGAAATATTGTTATTGAGGGTAATTATTCTTATACAGAAATTTTTAATTCTTGTTTCTTATCATGTATTTTTAAAGAAGCTATATTTCAAGGTTTAGATATAGATACTTGTTTATTTAGAAATTGTAATTTATCTAATCTAGAGTTAATGGATCATTCATACCAGCATATATGTTTTGAAAATTGTAATTTAGTTGGACTTAATTTTATTGATTCTTATTTGGAGGATGTTACTTTTACTGATTGTAATTTAACATATAGTAATTTTTCAAAGACTAATTTAAAAAATGTATCATTTGTTAATTGTAATTTAAAGGAGGCATCATTTAATGAGGTTAAATGGAAAAATCTTTTATTTTCAAATTCAGAATTAATAGAGACTGAGTTTTTATATACAAAGCTTGGAAAACTTGATTTTAGCACTTGTCTTATGAAAAATATAAAGGTTGATTTATCTAATTTAAGAGGATTATGTGTAAGTTATGAGCAAGCAATAGAATTGGCATTTTTACTTGGAATAAAGATAAAGTGAAGATCTAGTTTTTTGGGGCAATAAAGATGACTATTTTATTATTGTATTGGTATATTTAGAAATTACAGTTAAAAATTTTTTGACAAAATTTGTTATTATGTGTTAAAATAGTGTCACTTGAGAGAGGTCGCGGTACTTATTAGTACTTATCAACTATTCAGATTGTGATTGATAAGAAAAGGAAGTATTGCCGAAGCAAGGTATGAATCTGAGCATACTTTGTTGGGCCAGTTACATAATATGGGCTGGACTGTCACAAAATTGTGGAGTGCTTTCAAAATTATGATTATAGTATATGTTCTAATGGGAACTTTCTATTTTTAATGGTTTTGTGTGTGCTCACAGAACTATTTTTATTTTAGAAAGAAGGATTAGAATGCAAGAAAATAATTTAAAAGAGATAGTTTATATATATGGTGAGATATGCAAAGAGATAAATCAAGAAAATTTGAATAATAATATTAAATATGAGGTTTTACAATTATCTAGTTTATTTAAACGGGATGATTATGCTAATGTTATTGAAGATTTATATCAAAGTTTTAGAAAAAATAAAGATTTTATTCATATTCCAGATGTTGCAACAATTGAGAGTAATAGTTTAGTATATCCTATTATAATTGCTAGAAGAGAAGATAATGATGATTTACTTGGTATTTCTACAATAAAATATTTTGAAAATACATCTATTTCTCTAAATCCTTATTTTCCATTTGAGGATGCAAAATATTTTGAACTTAGTGGTTTAATGGTTAGAGAAGATAATATTTCTAGTGGATTTCCAGGTGTTGGGAAAACAATTTGTGAAATAGCTTTGATGGGAGGGGCATATTATCATGATAAGTATCCAGCTACTAGAATGATGACAGTAATTGATGCGAGAAATGCGCCTAGTGTAAATGCTATGAGGTCAGGACTTCGAATGATTAGAGAAAATGAAAGATTTGGTGAAGGTTTTGAATTATCAGGACATCTTATTGGTTATTATGAAGTTCATGATTTTTTAACAGATGAATTAACGGAGGCTCAAACATTAGTTATAGAATTTGGACTTACTCCATCTTATATAAAAGATAAACAAAATATAATTTTAGAGTTTAGCCGTCAAAAAGATGAAAATATAACTACAACAATTAAAACAATATTGCAAAATAATCTTAGTTTTTATGGTGTTGAAGAAAAAAGTTTAATTGAGGATCCTGAATGTGGAAATGTCGTGTTTTATGGTTTGAATAATATTTTTGATAGTAGGATTGAAAACCTTTCTGTTATACCTCACGATTCGGCTTTAGGAAATGATAGAGAAGAACAAACTAGAGGGAAGGTATATGCTTATGATAGATAGTAAAACACTTTTCTTTTTTGAGGAAATTTCTAAAATTCCTAGGGAATCAGGTAATGAAAAAGAAATATCAGCTTATTTGTGTAGCTTTGCGAAAAGCAGAAAGTTATATTATGAAGTTGATGAGTATTACAATGTATATATTAGAAAAGAAACTGGTACAAATGATTTTTTGATATTGCAAGCACATACAGATATGGTTTGTGAAAAGGAACAGGAAAAACAATTTGATTTTGCAAAAGATAGTATAGAATTGGTAGAAGAAAATGGTTTTTTATGTGCTAATGGAACAACATTGGGTGCTGATAATGGGATTGGTGTTGCTCAAATTTTATCTGTACTTGATAGTGAGATACCTTGTAATATAGAAGCTGTTTTTACATCATCGGAGGAAACTACGATGGATGGGGCTAGTTGTTTTGATACGACTAAGTTAAAGGGGAGAATGTTGTTAAATTTAGATGGATTTAGTGAAAATTCTATTTTAATACAAAGTGCTTCATTTCATGATATTATACTTCGTGATTCTTATAAATTATTAGATATTGAAGAAAAGAATGGTTATTTAATACAACTTAGTGGTTTATTAGGTGGTCATTCTGGTGAGGATATTGATAAAAATCGTGGTAATGCTTCTATTTTAATGGCTACTTTTTTAAGACAAATATCTAATATAGAGGTTTCAGAATTTGTTGGAGGTAGTAAATTTAATGTTATTCCTTCTTGTGCTAAAGCTAAATTTTTAACAACTTTAAATGAGGAGGAAGTAGTTGAAAAATTAGATAAATTTTTAATAGAAAATAAAAAGGCTTTTTCTAATTTACAGATAAAATTAGAAAAAGCAAGGGTAAATAAAATACTATCAAAAAGTGCTAGTAAAAAGTGGTTAGAATTTATCTATTTATTTCCTCATGGTGTTTATTTAAGGGATAAAACTATGCCAACTACTTCAATGAACTTGGGTGTAGTTGATTTAGAAAAACATATTTATAAATTAGGAATGCGTAGTATAAAGAAAGAAGAGAAACAAAGCTTGTCATATTTAAGAGAGTATTGTGAAAATAATCAGATAAGTTTAGAGGTAATAGGGTATCAGCCAGGTTTTTCTAGTGATGCAAAGTCAAAACTTATAACGACTCTTTTAAAAACACATCCTAAGGAATTATTTTTAAAAGACCCATCTATAAAATTAGTACATTTTACTGTAGAAGCAGGCTTTTTTCAGGAAAATATTCCTGATATAGAAGTTGCGATTATATCTTGTAATATTATAGGAGCACATACTACAAAAGAGTGTGTTGAAATAGAATCTATAAAAAGAACAGATGAGTGGCTTTTTAGATTTATACAAAATTTATAGATAAATATTAATTGTTGTGGTTGATGAAAATTTTTAAACATAAATATACTTGTAATTATTTAAGTTTTGATAAATTAAGAGTTATATATGTTTAATTTTTTTATTGCCTAATAATTATTTTTAAAAGTTTAGTAACAAGTCTTTTTCTAGTATAGATTTATAGTTTTTGTATTTTATAAGTTTTATAAAAATAGTAATAACTATTGATAAACAAATGTAGTAGTGGTATATTATTTGTGAGAGTATAGTAAATATTAACTATTAGAATAAAAGAGGGTGTGATAATGGATGAATAAGAAACCTAAGAGTACCATTTTAGTTATTTGTACCATTTTATTTTTAGCAATTTTTATTATTTTACCACCTGTTTTTCGAGTAATGATTCCGAAAGAAGTTAAGAAAAAAGATGTAAATAATGATAATATTATTTTGATTTGTGATAAAGAGATTGCAGAAGAGGGGTATGCAATTAATAGTAGAATTAGATATATTGGAGATAAACCTCAAAAAAATACGATAACAATAAATAAAATAGTAGTTAGTGAACAAGATGGTTCAAATAATACTAATTCAAATGGTGAAAATATACCTAATAATACTTTGCCTAATACTACACCTGATGTTTCGAATAATGATAAAGGGGTAGTTGCTGCTCAATTAGAGTTTTTTAAAAGTATTAGTGGAATTGAGATAACTGAAAGAGAAGATTCTACTACTATCTTAATAAAATCATCGATTGCAAAAAACAATAGTGATTTACTTCATTATTTGCAACCTATAAAAAAACAACAAGCATATTATGAGAATGAAGGTTATATGTGTAGTACGATGCGGCTTTAATTATCTTTTAATTCTTTATAAATAGGTTCATTAGTATGTAGGATACTAGGAGGATTTATCTTTAATTCTTTTGTTATTTTTTCGCTTTCTCCTACATTAGTTATTAGAAGTTTTATTCTTTTTAGGTAAAGCTTCTTTTTTGTTTTAGATTTGATTTTTTTATAAGCATTTTCGATAGAATTACTACTTCCTTTATAATATTTAAAATTATAATTTATGCCATTTTGATCTTTTATAGGGAGCATTTCTTTTAACCATATGGTATAGTTTTCATCATTATAACTTATACCAATACTTTCTATAATAGCTAAGTTATTTAATTCTACATAGGGAGGTATTTTTACAAGTATTGCTCCAATAGCTATTAAAATTATGATAATTATTTTCTTCATTTATATCTACCTCGCACAATATTGTTACTTAGAATGGAATTTCTCATTTTTATATTTTGATCTTTTTTTATGATAGAGTCTTTTATTTCATTTTTTTCAAAGGGATGAAATGGAGTTAAATAAGAAAGACCAAATATTTTTATGGTAAATAGTTTATAAAACATATATATAAATCCTATGAAAACTCCATATATACCTAGAAATGTCCCTAATATTAAGAGTAAAATTTTGTATGCTCGTAGGGCATTTACTAGTTCAATAGATGAAAATATTAGTCCTGCTATTGAAGATATGGCTATTACAATAATCATAATAGGAGAGACTATTCCAGCACTAACAGCAGCATCTCCTAATATTAAACCACCTAATATGGAGATAGCAGAGCCACTAGTTGATGACATTCTAAGGTCAGATTCTTTTAATATTTCAAAACATATAATCATGAAGAGAGCTTCAATGTAGGCGGGAAAAGGAACAAAGGTTCTACCTGCTTTTAACATAATTAATAATTTATAGGGTACTAAGTCATAATTTCTAGTTGTTACAGCTATATAGATAGCAGGAGTAAAAACAGCGATAAGGAAGGCTATTAGTCGAATTATTCGAATAAAAGAAGTATTTACTCCTTTTTGATAATAGTCATCGGTTGTATGGAAAAAGTCAATAAAGAAACTAGGTAGTATTAAAGCATAAGGACTCATGTCTACTAAAATAACAATTTTTCCTTCTAATAGAGCCATAGCACTTTTATCTGGACGTTCACTCATCATAATAGTGGGAAATAGATTCTTTTTACCTTCTAATGTTTTCTTTAGATAACTAGAATCAATAATACCATCGATATCAATTTCTTTTAATACCCTAATTACTTCTTGGGGAAGGGGATGTTTTACAATATTATTCATGTATAAAACACCAACTTTTGTATTACTACTTTTACCGATTGTTATATCTTCGACATATAAATCACTTGATTTTATTCTTTTTCTAATTAGTCCTAAACTGGTATTAAAGTTTTCTGATAGACTATCTTTTGGACCTGTAATAGATAATTCACTTTCAATGGTAGTGATACCTCTATCTAGACTGGCTCTAAACTCACTAGCATAAGTGCCCCACTTAGTAACAATTATTAAAAAACCATTATTAACATAGTCTAAAATAGCATTTTTATCTATCGGCATGATGTTAGTATTAGGTAAAATGTTTAAGATGTTTTTTAACTCTTTTTTAGTTAATATTAATAATCTTCTTAAAATGAAATCATTAATTCCTATGCTATTAGTTAAAACTTCATTAAAAAGTAGTAAGACATTGCTATTATCAATTACTACTTCTTTAAAAATATAATCTTTTGATGGACCTACTTTTTTCTTTAATTCTTCTGTCAAAGTCATATAATCACCAATATTAGTATGAGAAATAATAAGTATTTCTATGTAAAAAATAGATGAATATAGAGTTTTATTTTGTTGTATCCTATTTTTTTCTTTATTTTATTAAATAGTCTATTGGTTTTTTTACATATTTTAATTTTTTAAATATTTCATAAGTAACATTAGTATTATTGTTAATCTCTATGTCAGCTAAGTCTAAATTGATTTTTTTCAAAATATCATTATGATTTTCCATATTTCTTATATTACTAGTACAAATGGATCTAAATAAAGTAAGTATTTCTTTTTTATTTTCTATTGATATATCTTGACTTGGAAGAGATGATATGTAAAAAGTATCTGGGTCTATTATAATGATTCCATTATGACTTAGTATTGTATTTTGTCTTTTTACATCATCAGTAATTATTGAGTTATCAGTAAATATATCAAATAATTTTTCTAGTTCACTAAAGTTTTCTAGGATATAATCAATAGATTCATATAATACGTTAACAGAATCATCACTGTAATATTCTGCAGTGTAAGCATCAACAAAAAATTTTCTAATATTAGTTTTATATTTAATTAATTCTATTAAGTTCATATCACTATAAATGTTAAATAACTTTATGAAATGTTTGTTATTTATACTTTTTAAGATATCAAACATTTTAGGACTTAATCTACAATTGGGTAATGTATCTGAGAAATATTCTTTAAATACTATTTCCTTATTATGACATATACTAGCGCATTGTCCAGATGATAAGTATTGCATATTTTTTTTACTGAAATAGGCACCGTTTATATCAAAGTATGACATGATATACCTCCTTTAAATGTTATCTATTATATCATAAGTTAGGGAAATGGGGTATTCCTATTTATATATAGTAAAAAATTGGTAACCTTAAGTAAAGCGTGAAGTAGAAAAGTAAATTCCAGTTTCTTACTTGAAAATAAAAAGTCATTAGA
>CAOJZZ010000034.1 GCA_948466315.1 uncultured Mycoplasmatota bacterium
CCGAATTAATATTTTTTACGACTTATTTAGGTGTCACATCATTGACAACTAAACACATTTCTACTTATTTTACCTAAAAGTCTACACCTATTAAAAAAAGCAGCATAAGATATTATAGGTGAAGAACATGAATATAAAACATCCCTTCTTTTGTAGATGTAATTTTTGTAAACAAAAAAGAAGAAATAGTATCTTCTATTTAGCTGGAATATTAATTACAATTATTATAATCTTTTATCAATTATTACTTTTAGTCTTTATTACAACAAGATTGAATGCTATTATTTTATTATTTGAATTTTTACTCATCAGTTTTCTTATTTTCTTTATACTCCTTTGAGATAAAATGATTAGTTTTTTCTAAATAAATAATTAATCTTTTTACTTCTAAAGTATTAATATAATTAGTCTTAGTAAATTCTATTTTAGGTGGTATAGAAATTAGAGATAAAAATAATAAAAATTCAGTATGAGTATATTGATATTTACTTTTATAAATATCAAATAAAGACTCCATCTCTAAATATAAATATTCATTTTGATAAAAATTTAAGAAATCATAAATAACTAGTCCTCTTTTAGCACAATCCCAATTAATTAAATATAGCTCTTCTCCATTTAAAAAGTGATCTAATGTTAAATTATTATGTAATAAAACCTGCCTTTCCTTTTTATTACTTATCTCTTCTTCATACCATTTTTCTAAAATATTTCTAGAAAAGTTCAAAGCTGAATAAATCTTAGAGATATTTCTCATTAATAAATATTCAGCTGGAGACATATATATTTTAGTTTCTATATAATCTTGTAAATCATAATAATAATTATTTAGATAATTTAACTTTTCTATTGTTTCTTCATAAACTTTTTTTACATTATCTAGATTAATTTCTTGATAGGTTGTTGTTTTTATATGTAACATACTAAGTACATAAACTAGTGATGAAGCTTTTTCTTGAGGAGATAGGTGATTTTCCTTAATAAAACGATATATTTCGAAAGGTTCTCTGGTAGTATTTTCTAAGAGTAGACAATGATTAAAGTTTTTACTTTTTAAATAATTAAATAATTCTTCTTTATCTTTTTTTTTGACTTTTATAGCATATTTACCTTCTTTAGTATCTATAATCTTGGTATGATTAAAATAACTAATATTTTTTATACTGAGATTTTTTAAAATATTATTTTCTTCTTTATTCTTCATTATGTACAGGGATAATAATCTTTGAACCGATTGTTAAATTAGATAAATCATTATAACTTTCTAATTCTTCTTTGGTTGTTTTATATTTTTCAACAATTGAAGTTACTGTTTCTTCTTGTCTTAGAATATAAACTGAATATGTTGCAAAGGTATCATCACTATCTTTTAGAGCTGAAAAAAGTGATCCTACAGATTGGTCTTCTTCATCATTTTCTTCAGTAGTTATTGCTACTTCTTGTTTTATTTCCTCTTTGATAGTTTCTTGTTTTATTGATTCTTTCATAATTTCTTGTTCTACTTGCTCCTTTTCGTTTGTTTTAATAGAGGTAATTTTCTCATCACGTGGTATTATTTCATTATCATAGGCATAGTCCCCATCACATTCTCTTAAACTATCAGATGATAGTTCATCTTCAATTACTTCTTCTACTTTTTTTGTTTCTTCTACTGGTGGAATTTCTTCTTTTTCCTCTTTATCAATAATACTTGGAGTAATTGGTTCTAGCTCTTTTTCCTCTTCTACTTGTTCTTTGATATTAACAATAACATTATCTATTTGATTATTATTTTCCTCATTAGAAATTTCTTGAAT
Source organism: uncultured Mycoplasmatota bacterium (assembly GCA_948466315.1). Taxonomy (GTDB): domain Bacteria; phylum Bacillota_I; class Bacilli_A; order RF39; family UBA660; genus CAOJZZ01. The sequence goes on from CAOJZZ010000034.1 coordinate 1,797, forward strand.
AACAGGTATCGTTTCTTCTCTTACTTCTAATGGTTCTATTGTAGGAAAAGCATCTTCTTCTACTTGTTCAGTAACAGTGGTAGTAGTATCTTCTGGTATATCAACTTGTTCTACTCCTTCTACCTTAACATCAATATAACAAATCATTCTATCGTCATCTTCAATTTCATAGTAAAAATCGTCAATTTCTACTTTTGTTGTTTCTAAGTCTAATTTTTCACCTAAAACAATATCAGCTGGTATTTTATAATCAAACTTCTCTTCAATTCTTGATGCTTCGGTCAACTTATAACTTCCACTAATACAGAATTCTCCCTCTACATTACTCTCATCTATAAATTTTAAAGTATGGTCTAGAGAAATAGCTGTAACTTCACCTATCATAGAGGGAAAATCTATTTTCTTTTCAAAAGATATTATTTTTTTCATAATAAACCTCCTAAATCATAATATGAAAAAAAAAGAACTGTTATTCTATAAATAGTTCTCTTTAATTAAATATTTTATAGTACATAATTATTTTTTAGAGTATCAAAAGACAAGGTATATAATATGTTTCTTGTTTCTTTAAGTTTATCTATTTTATATTGTGATTTTACTAGATTGTTTTCAAAGCTTTTAAATTTACATTATGAAAAAGTGAGAGGTCAATGTCTTTTTGGGTTAACATAGAGACACTTTCTCTCTCTTTATTTATTATCATTTATTTTTATTTGGATCTTTTAAAAATGAATCAACTACTTGATTAGTAACATTATCTTTTATAGCTCTAGAATGCTTTTTTGTAATAATAAAGGCTAATATAACCTTTATTATTACAATTATCATAGATATAGCTGTTAAAATAGTAAAAATTTTTATTAGTGTTTGCATAAACATAATATACGAACAATTAAATGAATATTAACTGATTATATACTTATCCCTTTCTATTTAATATTTTGTAGTAAATATATCATTTGATAGCTTACTTTTGTATTAGTATAGCATGTTTTATGATAGAAATCTTTATTTTTAATTAAAATTACTTTTATATGTGTAAAGTAATTAAATTATATATACTTATTTTTACCAGATGATGGTGAAACAGTATTTTAAATATTGAATTTCATACATCATTTATAAAGAAATTATACTTAAACTAATAGCAAAAGTGTTTTTAAACTTCTACTTTAATTTTTTTATTAAATAGCTTATCATAAATATCACTATAATTTTCAACAAAGATAAATTTAATATTTTCTTTTATTTCTTTAGGAATATCTTCTAAGTCCTTTTCATTTTCTAAAGGTAAAAATACTTGATTTATACCTGCTCTATGGGCTCCAATAATTTTTTCTTTTAAGCCACCAATTGCTAAGACTCTTCCTCTTAAAGTTATTTCTCCTGTCATCGCTATTTTTTTATCTACAATTTTTTTAGTAAAAAGACTAATTAAGGCAGTTGTAATAGTTACACCAGCTGATGGTCCGTCTTTATTAACAGCCCCTTCTGGAAAGTGAATATGAATATCATTTTCTAAAAACAAATCATTAGATAAACCAATATCTTTCATATTGGCTTTAATATAGCTTAGAGCTATATGGCAAGATTCTTGCATAACATCTCCTAAAGAACCAGTTAAAATCAAATTACCTTTTCCCTCGTAAAGGGTGGCTTCGATAGGAAGAATATCGCCTCCAAAGATAGTATAAGCCATACCATTAACTACACCAATTTCATTTTGGGTATTATTGTCTAAATAGAAATATTTCTTTCTACCTAATAGTTCTTCAACAGTTGCTTCATCAACGTTATAAAAGGCTATATCTTTTTCTAAAAGAATCTTTTTTACTAATTTTCTAAAAACTGTCGCTATTAATCTTTCTAATTCACGGACTCCTGCTTCTTTAGTATAATATCTAATAATAAACATTAGAGCATCATCAGTTATTTGAACCTGAAGAGGTGTTAAGCCATGTTGCTCTAGCTCTTTTGGGACTAAATGATTTTTGGCTATATCTAATTTTTCATATTCTGTATAACTAGAAATATTAATAATTTCTAGACGATCTCTTAGTTCATATGGTATCTGTTCTATATAATTGGCCGTTGCGATAAATAATACTTTAGATAAATCGAAATCCTCTTCAATATAATGATCTGAAAATTTATTATTTTGTTCAGGATCTAAAACTTCTAATAAACTGCTGGCAGGATCTCCTTTAATATCTTTAGTCATTTTATCAATCTCATCGATAATAAAGACAGGATTAGTAGTACCAGCTTTTCTAATACCTTGAATGATTCTACCAGGATTAGCACCTATGTAGGTTCTACGGTGTCCAATGATTTCTGCTTCATCATTAATACCACCAACACTTATTTTAGCTGTTTTTCTACCAAGACTTGCAGCAATACTAAGAGCTAGACTAGTTTTACCAACACCTGGAGGTCCGACTAGACAAATAATAGGACTTCTTAAGTTATTAGTATTTTGCTTGACTGCCAAGTACTCTAAAATACGTTCTTTAGTTTCTTCTAAAGCATAATGTGAGTGATCTAAGATATTTTTTACCTGGGTTAAGTCTTCATTATCTTTAGTATAGCTATTCCATGGTAGAGAAAGCATCCAATCTAAATAGTCACGAATCATTCCTAATTCTGGGGAATTACTATTAATTGATTCATATCTTGAAATTTCTCTTTTTATTTTTTCTTTAACCTTAGAATTACATTTTAATTTAGAACACCTTTTTTTCAACCGAACAACTTCATCATCTTTGCTATTTTTTTCACCAAGTTCTTTTTGCATTGCTTTTATTTTTTCACGTAAAAAATATTCTTTTTGACTATCATTAAGTTCTTTTTCAACTTGTCTTTCTATTTTTTGTTCTAATTTAATAAGCCTTAAATCCTGATTCATATCATCGATCAAATGCTTACAACGTTCTATTGGGTCTATAGTAGTTATATATTTCTTTTTTCTTTGATAATCTATTGATAAAAAAGAAGCGATTAAATCACATAAATCATTCAAATTATCAGCTCTATTTAATTGAGTAATAATAGCATTTCCCATATAAGGAACTTCATCGATATAATGTTCTAAAGATTTTATTAAAATATTATAATAATCTTTTTCTTCTTCTTTCTCATTTAAAATAATTTCTTTATAATCTGCTCGATAAAAAATATCATCCTTTTTATAGTTTGATATTTCTACTCTTTCTACTCCTTCTATAACTATTCTAGTCTTGCCATTAGGAACATTCATCTTCAATTTAAGTCTTCCTAATACACCATATTTGGGAAGTGCTGTAACTTCACTTAGACCTTCTTCTTCAATAGGATTAACTATAAGCATTAAATTATCATCAATCTGTTCTATAATATTAATCATTTGTTTATCAAATGTGTTATCGTACTCTATTCTTACTTCATTATTGGGGAAGATAACCATATCATTAACAATTAAAACAAGTAATAGTTTATTATCCATTGATTACCGACCTCCAAATTAAATTACTGCTTACTATTATAATATAAATTATTTTTTTTTCAATAAATTAACTAAAATTTCATAAAATTCCCAATAGAAAAAGATACTTAAGTACCTTTTTAAAATTATTTATTTAATTCTTTTAATTTATCAATAGCTTTACGCATTTCTAAGTCATATTGAATCATTTCTATTCCACCAAAATGTTTTAAGAATTCTTCTGTTGGCATTTGATATTTAGAAGCTAATTCTTCTGCCTCTTTTGAAGCTTCTTCTTCTGTTACCTCTATTTTTTCTAATGTAGTAATCTCTTCTAACATTAATCTATATAATATATTAGAATATGCCTCTTTTTCCATCTCAGAACGTAGAGCTTTTTTATCACTATGAGTAATTTGATAGTAAAGGTCTAGTGAAAGTCCTTGACTCATAATTTGTTCTTCAAAACGTTCAAATAATCTATCAATTTCTTCTTCAACCATCTCTTCTGGAATATCAACCTCTACATTTTTTGAAATTGCTTCTAATAATTTATCAATATATTCATTTTCAACTTGTACTTCTTTTTGAGAACGAATGGTATTTTCTAATTCTTTTCTTAGGGATTCTTCAGAATCAACGCCATCCATTCCTAAATCTTCAAAGAATTCCTCGTCTAACTCTCTTGATTGTTTTTGTTTAATCTCATTAACTTTTACTTTAAAAACAACAGCTGCTCCTGCTAAATCTTTAACTCCATAATCCTCAGGGAAAGTAACATTTAAATCTTTTTCTTCTGATACTTTCATACCGATAACTTGTTCTTCAAAACCAGGAATAAAAGTGTTAGAACCTATTTCTAAAGAATAGTTTTCTCCTTTACCACCTTCGAAAGCAACACCGTCTTTAAATCCTTCAAAATCAATAATAGCTAAATCACCATTTTCAACTGGACCATCTTCTTTAACAACTAATTCAGTATATTCTTCTAATAAATGTTCAAGTTCATGATCAATTTCTTCTTTAGTAACTTCAATACTTTCTGGTTGAATATTTAAACCACTATATTTTTTAATATTAATTTCTGGTTTAGTAATAATATTAAAAATAAATTCTACTGCATTTTCATCAACACTTTTTAAATCAACATTAGGTTTTACTACTGGAATTAATTTAGACTCATCCATTGCTTTGATATAAGCCTTTTGTAAAACGGCATCTGCTGCATCTAAAAATAAAGACTCTTTACCATACTTTTTTTCAAAAATTTCTCTTGGAACTTTACCTTTTCTAAAACCATCGACTTTAACAGTTTTTTGTTTTTCTAAAAATACTTTATCTAAAGCCTTAGTCCAATCTTCTCCCTCTATTTTAACAATAACCTCATGGATATTTTTCTTTGAAATTTTATCATTTTTTTCATTAACTTCTTCTTTTTTTACATCTTTTGCCATATAATACCTCCAACGTCTAATATTATATCGTAGTTTATTATTTAAAACAACAAATTTATTTACTTTTATGTTTTTTATTAAATGATAATAAAATAAGACTTTTTAGGGAATTTATTGTCTATTGTTAGATACATATTAGTTTAATTAGAAACAAAAAATAGTCATAATTATTGTCATGACTAATATTTAATAATAAATTAATAATTTAATTATTAATAATTTTTAACTTTAACTAAAGAATTAGTTTTAGAGTAAATATTCATATTCAATAGTTTTCCATTAATATAATATGATTCAAGTCTTATTTCATTTAATTTGGCAACATTCTCATGTAGTTTTAATGAAGGTTTATTAAATTCAAATACATGACTGGTAATACTAGCATATCCTACTGAAAAGTTCATTATAAAACTGATTAATAACTCTTGTAACCATTCCTTTATGCTGTAAACTTGGAACAATTCCAAGTTTAATTTCTGCATTTTTGGAATTAGCATTATTTCTTAATATATTTATATAACCTGAATAATTATTATTTTTATCTAACACAATATAAATATAATTCATCATAGCCTTATAAATTCCATATTTTTCATTACCTTTTTGTAATATATATTTATCTTCTCCCAAAGGAATTGAAAAATCATCTCTATTTCGCATAGCTTTAATATGATTTTCTAATATTTTATCTGAATCAATATTTTTCTTTTTTTATATTTTAGATGATACAAGTTTAAAGTCATTACCTAATTCAATTTCTTCTTTTAATTCCTTTTTTTCTGTATCAAATAATGAAATGGGAACTGAGTTATCATTTGAAATAATGATTCCATTTACTTGTTTCATATTAGGAATGTGCTGGAACATTAGTATTGACTCAATACTTTTTTCATTAATAGCACTAAATGGAATTTGTCCATAATAATTCATTTTAGTTTTATTTAATATATCTATCATATTTTGATTACTTGCGTTTACTGATAACATTATATTATTAATATTGGAATCATGAACATAATTAATATAATCATCAATTATATATGTAGATAATTCATAAGCGATATCGTTGCCTAATTTTTTATCTAAAAATATATTTAAATTTGCTCTTTTATTGGCATAATTAAATTACTTAATCCAATTATGCCAATAGCCTTATCCTTATTCATTATTGTAAATGGCATCTGTAATTTAGGTATTGTATAGTATTGAGAGAAAACTTCAAAAGTCTCAGCAGTTACTCCTGGTACTAACATATCATTAGAAATAGCAATATTACTTTTTTTGAAATATTGTCTTTTTTTCAATTTCCATAGAAGATTTTGTTTTATAGACTATCTTTTCTATATCATTTATATTTAATGAATCATTTAAATACTTTCTAAACTCTGTCAATATCTCATTTTTATCAATAGAACTTAAATTATTATTTACTTCAAATCTTATAGAAGAAATATTATTTTGAGAATCGATATCAAATAAACCAATATAATTACCTTTTTTGTCAATAATTGTTGCTCTAGAAGTAGTTGGCATACTTTCTAAAATCATCTCAGCTTCTTCTGTGGAAAGATTAGCATTACTCTTAATTAGTTCTTTTGATGTATCCAAATAAGTATCAAAGCTTCCTATCAAATATTTTAATGTTTCTATTTAGCAATAAAATTTTCATTCATAAATATACACCTTTCATAAATTATTTAGATATTACATTGAAATAATATCAAGAACTATAATTTATTATATGTTTTAAGCTTAAATAATATCTTATTTGAATTTTATTGTTAATAATTTAGCATTTATGGGCTTCTTTTTTCTTTTTAATCTCTTATTTTAATATGGGCTTCACGAAGTTGCATTTCTGTGACATTAGAAGGAGATGCCATAAGGGCATCAGCACCATTTGCATTCATTGGAAAGGCAATAGTTTCTCTGATTGATTTCTCATCAAGTAATAACATTAACATTCTATCAATTCCTGGAGCCATTCCTGCATGAGGTGGTGCTCCATAACTAAAGGCTTCATATAAGGCTTTAAATCTATTTTTCAATTCGTCTTCTTCGTATGAAGCAATAGCAAATACTTTTTTCATAATCTCAATATCATGATTACGAACTGCTCCACTAGCCATTTCAATACCATTACATACGAAATCGAATTGATAAGCAATTATTTCTTCAGGTTTCTTACTATTTAGTGCTTCCATTCCTCCTTGAGGCATACTAAATGGATTATGGGTAAAGATATATTTATCTTCCTCTTCACTCCATTCGTACATTGGGAAATCTTTGACAATACAGAATTTAAACTCATTATTATCGATTAAATCTAATCTCTTACCTAATTCATCTCTAATACTTCCTGCATATTTATAAGCATTATTACGATCAGCTATAAAGAAAATAACACAACCAGGTTTAAGTTTTCCAACCTCAATTAAGTCTTCCCTTTCTTCCTCACTTAAAAACTTATCTATTGGTCCTACAAAACTCATATCATCATTTACTTTAAAATAACCGATTCCAGCACTCATACCAATACTTTTGGCATAATCTCCTAAATCGTTAAACCAAGAGTTAGATTTATCAGCAATATCATTAACAACAATTCCCTTAACAGTAACACCTCTAAAAGGTCTAAAAGTTGTTTCTGCAAATACTTCAGTCAAATCAATTACTTCTAAAGGATTTCTAAGATCTGGTTTATCAGTTCCGAATCTTTCCATAGATTCTTTATAACTAAGTCTAACAAAAGGCTTATCACTTATCTTTTTTCCATTACTAAATTCTTTAAAAGTATCATAAAAAACTTTTTCACCTATAGTTAAGACGTCTTCTTCTGTTGCGAATGCCATTTCAAAATCTAATTGATAGAATTCACCATAAACTCGATCACTTCTTGCGTCTTCATCTCTAAAACATGGGGCTATTTGAAAATACTTATCAAAGCCACCACACATTAACAATTGTTTAAATTGTTGAGGGGCTTGAGGAAGGGCGTAAAACTTACCATGAAACTTACGACTAGGAACAATAAAATCTCTAGCACCTTCGGGTGATGAAGCAGTAAGAATAGGTGTTTGAATTTCTAAAAAGTCATCTTCTTTCATTATTTTTCTTAAATAATCAATTACTTTAGTTCTAAAAAGAACAGTTTCCTTGACTTTTGGATTTCTTAAATCTAAATATCTATATTTAAGTCTGGTCTCCTCACTAGACTCGCGTGAAGATATAACTTCAAAAGGTAATACATTATTAGCATGACCAAGTACTTCTAAATTAGATACTAATAATTCTATTGTTCCAGTTGAAATTCTACTATTATAGTCTTCTTCGGCTCTTCCACGAATAGTACCTAAAACAGTTATACTAGACTCTCTAGTAATACCATCAAAAATACTATCATCATTGCTTACTACTTGAATTACACCACTCATATCACGAATATCTACAAAGATTACACCACCATGATCTCTAATATTTTCTACAAAACCAGCAACTCTTACTTCTGATCCTATTGTACTTTCATTTAATGAACTACACATATGTGTTCTATATTTATTAACCATTATTTTTTCTCCTTTCAAGTTCTTCCTTAATAATTTCCATTGACTTATTAGGATTTGCTTGTCTATTACTTTTCTTCATCGTTTGACCAATGAAGAAATTTATAGCCGAATTATTCCCCTCTTCTACATATTGTCTGACAACTTCACTATTTTCATCCATTATCTTAGTAATTAATTCAAGTAAAGTATCATAATCATTTATTTGTTGCATATTTTCTTTCTTGATTAATTCTACTGGGTCTACTTTTTCATCAATAGCTTTATATAATAACTTTTTAGCGGCATCTAAACTCATTTTACCATCATTAACATAATTAATTACTCCAGCTAACATGTTAGGAGTAATAAATAATTCATCTATTGTTATTTCTAATTTATTTAAAGTACTAAGAATAGATGTAGTAACAAAGTTTACGGCAAGTTCTACACTACACCCTGATTCAATTACACTTTCAAAATAATCAGAGATAGTTTTCTCTTTAGATAAAACAGAAGAATCATATTCACTTATTCCATACTTTTCAATATATTTAAAATACCTATCTAATTTTAATTCTGGTAATTTACTTCTTAATTCTTCTAAATATTCAGTAGTTATTTTAGTACTAGGAATATTTGGCTCGATGAAATATTTATAATCAACAGCGTCCACTTTTTCACGCATTGAATAAGTTTTTCCATCTTCTGCTATTCTTCTAGTTTCCTGGATAATTTTTTCACCCTTATCTAGCAGTTCACTTTGTCTTTTTATTTCATATTCTATAGCTGCTCGAACATTATTAAAAGCGTTAATATTTTTCATTTCAACTTTAGTACCTAATTCATCACTTTCAGATTTTCTTAGGGAAATATTTACATCACAACGCATTTGTCCATAATTACTTTTAGCTTCACTAACACCTAGAAATAAAAAGACATCTCGTAAATCTTCTAAAAAGGTAACAGCTTCATCAGCACTTTCAATACATGGTTCAGTAACAATTTCTATTAAAGGAATACCACTACGATTATAATCGATTAAAGAGTATTTAGGAAAATGTTCTAAAGCAGCGGTATCTTCTTCTAGATGAAGTTGATGGATTAATACTCTTTTAATTTTTCCGTCTACTAAAATATCTAAATAGCCATTTTTACCCATAGGTTTAGTTACTTGAGTAATTTGATATCCTTTAGGAAGATCAGGATAAAAATAATTCTTACGATCAAAAATAACTTCATCAGGATTTTCACAATGTAGGGCCATAGCAGTAAACAAGGCCTTTTTACAAGCTTCTTTATTAGGAACAGGTAAAATACCTGGAAGACCTAAATCAGTAGTTGCGACAAATTCATTAGGAGAAGTTGAAAATTTATTAGGAGCAGACGAAAAGTTTTTGGACTTAGTTTCTAGTTCACAATGAACTTCTAAACCGATTGTTACTTTATACATCAATATCACCTACCTTTGCATATATATCACAACAGTCAGTAACACTTTCTATTTTATAGGCCATATTTAATAATAAATCATCTTGCATAATGGGGCTAGTTATATTAAGAGCAATTGGCATTGAATCAACAAAATCATAAGGAATGGTAATAGATGGAAAACCACCAAAATTAGCGATTGCTAGATGGTTCTCTAATAATAAATAGCGGTCTGTTAGTTTTTCACTGCTACTATCGAATGTTGGAGCAATCCCTCCTGATGCTGGTAAAATCATACCATCATATTCATTAAATAACTCATTAATTTTATCTACAATCATCCTACGAGCTCTACAGGCATTCAAAAATAATTTATCTTGGTTTTCTTTTTGAAGAACATAACTTCCTAAGATAAAACGTCTTTTAATAAACTCAGAAAAACCTTTAGTTCTAGCATCAAACATAATTTCACTAATATTATTGCCCTCACCACGAGGTCCAAATTGAATACCTGTAAGGTTAGCATTGTTACTAGTTGCCTCAGCACAACTAATACACATATAAGCTGGATATATGGCTGCTAGTAAATTTTTATCTATAGAAACTTCTTCTATGACATAACCTAGATTACGACATTTATCTAACATTTTATGGAACTTATCTAATACTTCTAATAATTCGTGGTCATTACTATCTTTATATAATTCCGAGTTACAGATTTCTTTAATATAGAATAATTTTTTTCCTTTAATATCATTATCCAAAGTATCAGTATATTTCTTGTTATCATCTTTTAAAGTGACCATATCTTTTGGATCATAACCTTTTAAAACATCTGTTACAATACTTGCATCTTTTACATTTCTAGTAAATATACCAACATGATCTAAGCTTGAGGCAAAAGAAAACAAACCATATCTTGAAATTCTTCCATAAGTAGGCTTAAACCCTACAACTCCACCAAAGGCAGCTGGCTTTCTAACTGAGTCTCCTGTATCAGAACCAATAGAAAAGGGAACAATACCTAAAGCAACACATGAGGCACTACCTGCACTAGAACCGCCAATCATTCTATTTTTATCCCAAGGATTTCTAACAACACCAGTATTAGCTGTTGTTCCTGTTCCACCCATAGCAAGTTCATCTAATACTGTTTTACCAACTAAAAGAGCTCCCGCTTTTTTTAACTTTTTATAAACAGTAGCATCATATACTGGGACATAATCTTTTAAAATATTGGAAGATGCTGTGGTTAAAATATTAGCAGTAGAAAAATTATCTTTTAAAGCATAAGGAATACCACTAAGCAAACTATCTCTATCTTTTACCTTATATTCATCAAGAATGGTTACAAAAGAATTATAATCATCTTGAAAATAATGAGCCAATTTATTGGCACTAGCAAATAATTCCTCTTTAGTAACCTCATTATTCTCTAATTGTTTTTTTAATTCACTTATATTTTTACCTCTATACATCTTCATCCACCACCTTAGGTACTTTAACTTGGTCTCCTACTTGATATTTAGTATTTTCTAATACTTCTCCTACAGTTAAATAATCCCCTACTTCATCATCTCTTAAAGTGGCATCCATATTCTTATAAGGAAAAGTCATTGGTTTAACTTTATCAATATCGGGAATTTTACCCAATAGATCCATCTGTTTCAAAATAACATCAAACTCTTCTTGCAAAGTCTTATATTCTTCATCTTTCATATCAAACATCAAAAGTCTAGCATATTTTTTCAATTTATCTTTTTCAATCATAAATAGCTCCTTTCTATAACAAAAAACACTAGTATTATCATCCATAAAGGGACGAAAACTAGTGTTCCGCGGTACCACCCAATTTATTGTAGTATTACAATCACTCTTAGTTTAGAAAAACCAAAGCATAAATAACGGTACGCTACCGACTTAGTCTACTATTATTTCTTTAAGTACTCAGAAGTGTTCTTTCAAAATAAATATTTATTAGGTTCCACCAAACCCTAACTCTCTATGAAATAAATTATTTTTACTTCTCTCCCTCAACGATTTCAACAATATTTTACTATAGTATTTCTATAATTGTCAATATATAAGAAAATATTAGTAATATTGTGTTAGTTACTTTACTTTTTTATTATTTTATACGAAAATCTTTTAACTATTCATAAAAAATCAATTTATTTCTTATAATTTTAAAATAATATAAGGATCTATAACACTACCTGTACCTTTTTTTATAACATTTTCTTTTTTTAATGAAACTGTTGGTCTTACACCTAGACTTATCGAAACATTACCAAAAGTAATGCTACCATCATCTTTTAAATAAACTTCCCTTGCTTGTTTTGGATAAAAACTCCATGGAGTCATTGTATAGAAAGAATAATTATTAAATAAATATTGTGTATTATTAGTTTTTTGGTATACTGCTCCAGCATACATTAATTCATCAACAGTCAATAATCCAACAGGAAACTTTAAAGATTTATTCCCAATATCTGAGCTTACTGTAAATCTATCACCATTATTAATACAATTTAAAGAGGGAATGTGACTTTTTTCAGCTCTATAAGAACCATTATAATCTGTAATTTCATTTCCATAACCTGTACCTAAATTAAAACTTTTATCATTACACCAAATTGTATCTTCTAAACTACTAGTATAATCTATTATATTATTAGAATACCAATTATCTAAATATATTTTAATAGTTGAATCGTTGGTTAAGGCGAATTCGGAATTATAAGAATTACTGTTTGGCACTCCATACATATATCCTTCATATGCATTATAATTATCATTAATATTAAATTCACTAAGACCAATAACCGTATCAAATTCTGTATTATTACAACTCCCATCACTTCCAGGTATTCCATTATAAATTAACTTTACTCCTCCAGTTTCTGTAGTACGAACTATCTTCCAACAAAAACCTGCAAATGATACATTGTTATTATCTATTATTCCTCGATAATAATACACTGGATACTCTGAGTCTTTGGTACTATTCATTTTATATATTCCTGATGTCTCTTTTGTTGGAGCTACTCCAAAATCTATATCTGTATCTAAACCTCTAGATTTATTGACCACCATGTTATATAAAGATGGCATCCATTCTTTAAAAGTATATTTTAAAACTATGGTTGTCTTATTATCAGTATTATTTTCTGGTGTCGTAAACTTTATCTTAAATTTATGAGTAGTTCCTTTATCTATTATGCTTCCATTTTCTATATCAATTAATTCATACTTAATATTACTATTAGAATAAGACTCTTCAATTATATTTGTTACCTCATAATCAATATCTCCTTTATTGGTAATAGTGACCTCATAAATCATAAAAGATTCACTACTTGGTAGGCTCACTTGCATACTAGTAGTATTTTTAGAATAGTCACTATTATATGTCTCATAAGCACCATTCACTTGGTCTACTACTTTTACATCTGTAATTCTAATATCCTTATCTACTCTAATATGAGCATCTCCATTTATAAACATCTCTGTGTTCAAAGCACTATAAACAATTGAGTTACATAATATTACTAAAAAAATTATCATTATTGTAAGTAAATTTTTATTTTTAGCATTCATATCAATCACCTTTTTTTTTTATTCAAAAATAATAATCAAAAAGCAAACTCCTTTATGAATTTAGACATCTTTATCTTATTAAATAACAAATAAAAAAAATCGTGACCAATTTCACGACTAAATACAATTAATATACTGGGTATTCTTAATGTAATAATAAATTATGAATTTATATTTTTAGTTGACTAAGTTTATCAATTTGTAAAAATAAAATTGTTATATATTAAAGATTATATTTAAAAATATTGCATATATGACTAGTTTTATATTATACTTATAACAGTAATAATAAAAGAAATAATTAATTTATCATAAAGGAGTTTGCTATATGAAAAGGATGTGATCCTTTTATTTTTTTGATACTAAAGTAATTTTAGCATAACCGTTTCCTATATTGCCTATCATAGTAGATAGACCATCATGAGTAGGCATTTCTATATATTCTCCTTTTTCATTAGTCCAATTATATCCTGCTCCATCTATCATTTTTGTATTAGTAAAAAATTTACTACTATAATGTATAGAACAATCATTATCTGTAGTTCCTGTTGTACAACCAGTCTTTGGTGTTTGATTATTTTCTGAGGTGATTGCTACACATCCTGTATGTCCTGATATAAAAGATGAGCCACTTCCTCCACCATAATTACCATTATCATTAGAACCTGTAATATTACTTGCTCCTCCACCATAATATCCTGAACTTGCTCCACATCGAACGTTATTATGACAAGTAGTATCTTTTGAAGGAAAGCCAGCCCTTCCAAATCCTCCCTTATTAGGTCCTCCGCTTTCTGTTTGTGTAGCTCCTGTTGCACTGATTGTTCCATAACCAATTAAACTACCACCTGCTCCACCATCTTGATTTTTTCCCGCACTAGCACCACCAGCAGCTACCATAATTCTTGAATTAATACTGAGATCATTATCCCAAGAACCTCCTATTAATCGAATATCTGTAGCACTGCCTCCATAATAATTATAAGCACCTTTACCATTGTTAAAATCATAACAAGCATAACTTCCTCCACTTGCTCCATTGAATGAATATTCACCAAAAGCTCGATTAGCTGACCAATTTTTTCCTTCTTCACCTACATACAAATAAAGAATATTATCTTTTCCTAATTTTATATTACCACTAGTATATGCTCCCCTTCCACCTAAACGATTTGGAGTATTATCCCAATTAGTACCACTAGCACCCCACAATTCAATTTTATATTCTCCATCATAAGGTACAACAAACTCTTGTTCCTCTCCTGTATAATAAAAACTCCATTCTGTTTGCATTTTCTCTTCTACTAATTTATATGGATTTGTAACACTTCCATTTCCCCCTTTTATCATTGTTCCACTTGCAAGTGAAATTGATGGTCTTATACCATTTGAAATAGATGAAACTCGATTTCCTAAATAACCACTACTACCAACACCAAACATTTTAACATTACTATTAATAAAACCTTGCGGAGACATTATCCACCACCACTGTCCGGTAGATAAATAAGCACCATTTCCATCTCCTACTAATTTTACTTCATCTCCAGTTAACAAACCTATGGGATAAATAAGCTTTCCATTACCATTTTCATCATTCGCTGTATATTTATCATCAACATTTAAACATTCTATATTGGGTTGATATGGATTAATCTCCAATCTACCATACCCTCCGAAATATATGTTAGAACTACTTGTACTATATATACTTCTATCATTACACCATATTGTATCTTCTAACATATTTGTATACTCTATCATATTATCAGAATACCATTTATCTATTGCTTTCTTTATTTCTGAATCGTTCCCATTATCATATACATAGCTCACATCTTCCTTTGAACTACTGCTGGTATTAAATACACTTGTACCTATTTCACTAGCTTCTCCTGTATTGTTACAACTCCCATCACTTCCAGGTGTTCCATTATAAATCAACTTTACTCCTCCTGTTGATGTTGTTCTTACTATCTTCCAACAAAATCCAGCGAATGATACATTATTATTATCTATTATTCCTCGATAGTAATATACCGGAAATTCATCTTCCTTTGTACTATTCATTTTATATACTCCTGATGTCTCAATTGTAGGGGCTACTCCAAAGTCTATATCTGTATCTAAACTTCTAGATTTATGGGCTACCATATTATATAAAGTTGGTATCCATTCTTTAAAGGTATATTTTA
>CAOJZZ010000035.1 GCA_948466315.1 uncultured Mycoplasmatota bacterium
TGGGCCATATAAACAAAGTGAACGAACAGAAATTTATCAAACCTATGTCAAAGATTTGATTATTCAAGGTATAGCTTATCCTTGTTTTATGACAGAAGAAGAGCAAACTCAAATCAAGGAAGAACAAGCAATAAATAAAACAAAAATTGGAATTTATGGTCATTATGCCGTAGATCGTGATCTTTCTTTAGAGGAAGTTAAGAATAAATTAGATAACGAAGAGGACTATGTTATACGTTTAAAGTCTCCAGGTAATGCCAATAATCAAATAGAATTTGTTGATTGTATTAAAGGAAAATTGAAATTTCCTGAACATGATATGGATACAGTTTTATTAAAAAAAGATGGTACACCAACTTATCATTTAGCCCATGCAATAGATGATCATTTAATGCATACTACTCATGTCATTAGAGGAGATGAATGGTTATCAAGTATTCCTCTTCACTTGCAACTATTTCAAGTCTTAAACTTTGAACCTGTAAAATATGCTCATATTGCACCCCTTACCATTAAAGATCAGGAAACTGGAACTATCAGAAAAATTTCTAAAAGAAAGGATCCATGGGCAGGTGCCAAATATTATGAAGAAAGCGGTATACCAATGGAAGCTCTTCATCTTTATCTAGCAACAATTGCTAACACTAACTTTGAAGAATGGTATTTAAAAAATCAAAATAAAAATATTAATGATTTTACTTTCTCGTTTGAAAAACAAGCTATTGGTGGCACATCTTTTGATGAGTCTAAATTAAATAACTTATGTAAGGCATATTTTTCATCTAAAAGTGGAGAAGAGGTTTATAATGAAACTATAAAATTTGCTAAAAAATATGATCCAGATTATAAAAAACTATTAGAAGAAAACAAAGATGATATGATCAAATTTTTAAATATAGAAAAAGACAGAGTAAATCCTAGAAAAGATATCGCAAAATATAGTGATGTAAAAGAAGAATTTTCTTATGCTCTTGATTCATTATTTACCTTAGAGAACTATTCTAAATATGAAGGAGATAAAACTTATGATACTTCTCTAATTCTTGAATATTTAGATAATGTAGACTTAAATGTTTCTAATGAAGAATGGTTTGAAAATATTAAACAATTTGCAGTTGACAATGGTTATGCAGCTAATCCAAAAGATTACAAAAAAAATCCAGATTCTTATAAAGGTCACGTTGGTGATATTTGTGAGGCATTAAGAGTAATGATTACTGGTAGAACTAAATCGCCTGATTTGTTTTCAATTATGAGTATTTTGGGTATTGATAAGATTAAAAACAGAGTTAAATACTACCAACAATATATTAATGATAAAATTAGATTTTAAAATGTAAAGATGATAAATATTTATTTAAAAAGGTAATTTTAAGTATAAATATAGCTATAAATTACTTTTTTTATATCAAAACCAGAATAGGGAAAATAATATAAAGATAAAATAATATTCATTATTAGTTTGAATTTCAGTACAAGATAGATTTAAAGCTGAATTTATCTATGTAATAGATGATAATATAGTATCTAAAGTAAAAAAATTAATAAGTATTAATTGTCCAAATTATGGATTTCTCATTAAAGATGTAATGAAAAAATTAGTAATTGTCAAATAACTACGATAATAAGTTTACCAAAAATAGTATAGTTGTGTAATGATATAATTGTTATTATTTACGCCATGAGCAGAAGAAGACCTGAGAAGTATAAAAGTCAACAAAAAAATAATAAACCTATATTAATATAAAAACAGATAGAAAATTTTACATTTTATTTATTTTTTGTAGTTACTAGTCTAAACTGTAACATATAAAAAATGTAAATTCATCAATTTTGTTATAAAAAATAAATTTTATATGATATAATCGTACTAAGATAGGGTGTGATAAAAAAATGGAAGTTTTGGACAACAAATGTCCAGCATGTGGTGCCAAGATTACTTTTAATCCTAAAAATCAAATGTGGGATTGTGAGTATTGCGGGAGTAAGTTTACTTTAGAAGAGATGCAAAAGCATAACAATGCTAGTAGCAAGCAGGAGAATACAAAAACAGATACCATAGAAAAAAAATATAAAAAGATTGATAACTTAGATGTTTATAGATGCAAAAATTGTGGTGCCGAAGTAATGGCAGATGAACAGACTACGTCAACATTTTGTGTATATTGCGGAAGTACAGCAATACTGAAAGATAAAATAACAGAAGGCATAGCCCCTACCAAAATAATTCCTTTTAAGAAGGTAAAAGAGGATGCAGAGATAGCTTTCAAAGGACTCTCCAAAGGTAAACCTTTAATGCCAAAGTTTTTTAATAAAAAGGAAAATATTGAAAAAATTAGAGGAGTATATATACCTTTTTGGACTTACGACTTAAAAGTGTCTGGAAATATTGATTTTAATGCAATAGATATAAAAACATGGAGTGATTATAATTATAGCTATACAAAAACGGATGAATATTTAGTCAAAAGAAAAGGAGATATGAAATTTAATAAAATTCTAGTGGATGCATCTTCTAGATTTGATGATGATTTAATGGATTCGATAGAACCCTTTAGTTTTAATGACTTAGTTGAATATAATCACGCTTATTTATCAGGTTTTTTAGCAGAGAAATATGATGTGGATTTATCTACCGCAAGCAAAAGGGCAACATCAAGGGCTATGACAACAGCAATTGATATTGCAAAAGAGTCAGTTCTTCATCAAACGAAAACTGTTGTAAGCAATAATTTAAATATTTCAAAAATTAGTGATGATTATATATTATTACCAGTTTGGATGGTAAATATAAATTATAAAGATAAGAACTATACTTTTGCAATGAATGGCCAGACTGGAAAATTAGTAGGAAATATACCAATAGATGTAAAAAGAACAATAATTATATCATTAATAATATTCATTATAAGCACATTAATAGTATTTGCTATAGTATGGGTGGTGTAATAAGTTATGAAAAAGTTGTATAAAATAAGTTTGTTGGTAATAGTTTCACTAGTTTTAAATATTGTTCCAGTGTATGCAAGTACCAATACCAAAGAAAGAAGTGAACAAGATTATTTAGTAGCAGATTGGGTAAAGGTAACAGAAAGCAACAAGTATAATATATTATCAACTCCAGCTGTAGATGCAACAGAAAAAGTATATGATTTTGCAGATTTATTTACAGATACCGAAGAACAGCAATTGTATACAGAAATTAGAAAATATATTGATAATCATAATATGGATTTAGCGGTTGTAACAATCAATAATAATAATAAAACTCCAGAAGAATACTCAGATGACTTTTACGATTACAATGATTTTGATCAAAAAGGAGGAGTATTATTCCTAATTGATATGTACAATAGAGAAATATATATGTCTACAACAGGTTCTGCGATAAAAATGTATAATGATTATAGAGTAAATCAAGCTCTTGATATGGTATACAAATACATGAGTGATAAAAGATATTATAATGGAGTTCAAGAATACATAAGTATAATAAGTAATTATGCATATGATGGAATACCTAATAATAGTGACCATAAAAAGTCAAATACTCTTTCAAGGGACATATTTATGTCAATAGCAATTGGACTATTAATAACTATAATAGTAGTTAATATATTAATACATAAAAATAAAATGGTAAGAAAAGCAACAACTGCTAAGGAGTATTTAGACATAGATAGTGTAAATATAGAAAATATTGGAGAAATAATTATCAGTAGTAATACCGTAAGAAAAAGAATAGAGCATGATACATATAGTGGTTCATCAACACATTCTGGAAGCAGTGGCTCAAGCCATGGTGGTGGAGGTCACGGTTTCTAAAAATAAAGTATAAATAAAGAAAAGAGGTAATTAAATGGGATTAATAAAAGCAGCAGCTAGTGCTATTGGAAGCACTATGCATGATCAATGGAAAGATTATATCAAGTGTGATGACTTAGGACAAGATATTTTAATGAAAAGAGTATCTACCCCTAACGGAATCATTTCAAAAGATAGTGCAATTCAGGTATCTCCTGGACAAATGGCAATTATCTTTGAAAGTGGAAAAATACTAGACGCAACAGCAGAAGAAGGGATTTATACATTCGACCAATCAACTTCACCATCTTTCTTTGCAGGGCAATTTGGACCCGTATTTAAGGAAATGTGGACTCGTTTTATCTATAATGGTGGGACTAGTAAAGAACAAGCAGTATTTTATTTAAATGCAAAGGAAATTATGGATAACAAATTTGGTACACCTGCACCAATTCCATTTCAAGATTGGTCACATCCAATTCCAAACCAAATGACTGGAAGCATGAGTCCATTAAGAGTAGAAGTAAAATGTTTTGGTAAATATACATTTAAAATTTCAGATCCAGCAACATTTATGACAAAAATAGCTGGAACAGCAGAAGAATATAGAAAAGATGAACTTATAGAACAAATGCGTTCTGAAGTAATTGGATCATTCCAAAACGTTTTAAATGAGCTTGGAAATTCAGTTCATAAAACACCAGTGCTTGAGCTTCCAAGTGCAACAGATGAAATTAAAAAGATAATGGACGAAAAAGTATTTGATCAACCAATTAGAGATAGAGGTTTATCCATTGTAGGATTTGTAGTAGAATCAGTAACTTTAGATGATGAGTCTAACAAGAAAATTGATAACTATGAACTATCATCCAATTCATTTATGCAACAAGGTACTCTTACTGGTGCATATGCAAATGCAGTACAAGATGCAGCTAATAATGCAAATGGAGCAGTAAATGGCTTTATGGGAGTGGGTATGATGAATATGGCATCAGGTGGTATGATAGGAGGAGTAGTAAATAACGCTATGAATAATCCGAATACACAAGGAGCAACACAACAAGTAGATCCATATGCTCAAAATGTACAAACACAACCTGCACAACAACCAGAAATATTAAATGACTCATCACAAACAAATACTAAATTTTGTTCAAATTGCGGAACACCTTCAACAGGAGGAAAATTCTGTACTAATTGTGGAAATCAATTAAATTAAAAGGTTTGATAATAATATATAAAATATAAAATATAAAATCTATTTAATATACAGTAATTGAGAACAAAAGTAATTAATTCATTAAAAATTGAAAAAGTCAAGTAAAATAATGGTTACTTGATTTTTTTCTTCACAATATTATAATTACATAACAAAAATCAAGGGTCTAGATGAACTCACTTTGTTCATCCTTGATTTTTTTCTAATCTAGTTTTTTATTTGATGTCTCCAAAACGGGGTTTACATCAAAATAGTGTAAAGATAAAACAAGATTATTATTTATCGTTTACTTTTATTTATAAAAATAATATAATCCAGACAAGGAGAATGTTATTTATGAAAAAAAAGAGTATTATTATATTTAGTGTCATTTTATTATTTATTATAGTAATAGCTATTGTAACAGGTAATTATATAGCAAGTAATTACAATGAATTAGTTGAATATAAGGAAAGTGTTTCTATTAAATATTCGGATGTTTCAATATATTTAGAACGTAGAGCTGACTTGATTCCTAACTTAGTAAATACTATTAAAGGTTATACTCAACATGAAGAAGAAGTACTTACTAAAGTTAGCGAAGCAAGAAAAAATTTATTATCAGCTGATAACATACAAGACAAATCAAAGGCAAATGATGAGCTTAATACCGCAATTAGAGCATTAATGATTGTGGTAGAAAAATATCCTGATATAAAAGCTAGTACACAATTTATTAATTTACAAGATGAACTTGCTGGTACAGAAAATAGAATTGCTACTGCTAGAAAGGATTATAATGGAGCAGTCAAAAAATATAATACCAAAATAAAAAAATTTCCTATTAATATTATTGCCAATTTTTTAAGTTTTAAAGAAGTTGAGTATTTCACAGTTAGTGATAAGAAAAGCGAAGTACCTAATATTGAATTTTAGTTTATATTTTTCCATATTTTAATAAAAATAACTTATTAGCATTACTAAAATTCATTATATAATACAAATAATATAAAAATCATTTTTAGTTTAAAATGAACGTTTATTAGGATGATGAAAATGAAAAAAAAGATTATTTACCTATTTCTATTTATATTGTTATTGTTTTTTAATACACCAGTATGGGCTATTGTTCAACCAACAGAACGATTTTACGTTAATGATTATGCTAATATTTTAGACTCAGATACGGAAGAATACATTTTACAACATTCAGTAGCACTTGCTCAAGCAACAAAAGCTCAAATAGTTGTTGTTACTGTTCCAAACTTAGATGGAAAAGATATAGAAAGTTATGCAACAGAGTTGTTTCGTAGATTTCAAATTGGAGATAAAGAAAAAAATAATGGACTACTATTACTACTGGCTTTAGAAGAAAGAAAATTTCGAGTAGAGGTTGGTTATGGTTTAGAAGAAGTATTACCTGATGGTCTAACGGGTCGTATGCAAGATGAATATATAATACCTTATTTAAAAGAAAATGATTGGAATGAAGGTATAAAAAATGGTTACAATGCTTTTTATAAGAAATTATGTGATTATTATTCTATTGATGCTTCTGACGTTGAAGCTATAAGTGGCGACAATGATATTGAAGACTCTTCACCTGAAGCAGATGATTATTCTGAACCTAATTTATGGACTAAATTAGCTGTTATTAGTATATTTTATAGTTTTTTCTTTGGTATAATTTTAGGTGATTATTATTATTATAGAAAAAGACTTAATAATAAAAAGAAAAAAATAAGTATTATAATATGTATCTTATCATTATTAAATATAATATCTTTAGTTTATTGTTATTTCATTAACTACCTAGTCGTAGCAGTAGCAGCATTTTTGGAGATTTTAATGTTTACTTTAATGTGCAGACAAGATAACTTGGCAAGAAATTATAATAATGGTATCAATGAAAGACCTGAAAGAGATTTTATTAGTAGATCATCTTCTGATGGAGGTAATTCATCAGGCGGTAGTTTTTCTGGCGGTGGAGGTTCATCAGGTGGAGGAGGAAGTTCTAGAAACTTTTAATCTAGAATTTTTTTATTATAGTAATTAGGTTGGCTAAGGATGTAGAATCTGATGACATGATACAAAATCTATTACGCAAAAAAATATCATAATATCCTTAAGATTAGTAATTTTTTATAAGAATTTAAACTATTAGATTATTGTAATATTATGATAAATAGGATGTATAAAATTATATCATTATTTCAAAATGCTTTTATTTTTATGAATATTGGTAGTTTACATCTTAATTTATAAAGTTGCAGATAGTATTTGTACATTTGTATGGCAATCACTTAAAAATAATAAAACTAACTGATATTTGGAATTACTTCGAATATCAGTTTTTCTATATTAGATAAATCAAGCATATATCTAGTTAATTTTCTTTGTAATGGAACTTTGCCAAATCGATTGTCTAGACTAGCTAAGTTAAATACAATTTTTCTTAGTATTGATAAATTTTCTATGGAGTTATTGACTCTATTTCTTGAATGATCTTCATCTAAAATAACATCTAATTTCCAATGAAGACCACATTCTATATTCCAATGATCTCTATTACTCTCTATAAATTTATCCATTGTTATTTCATAATCAATAATGTAATAATTTTCTGTTATTGTTGTTTCTTCTGCTTTTGTTCTTAAAACTCTTTCATATGCTATTGCATGTACTGTTTTCCATTTTTCTTTATCTGTAATTGAAGTAGTATTATAAGTTAAAAAATATTCTCTTTCTTCTATTCTACCATGATCTTTTTCTATTGTTTTTTTCGTGTATACTTCTTTATTACCATATAAATTATTATAACTATCGAATTTCCTTTTTATTTGTTTTCTTAATTCCTTTTGATTTTCTTTGACCTTTAATACATAATGTTCTTTTTTTTCTACAATTTTATTAACGATTTGTTCTTGCGTTCCAATAGCATCAATTGTTATAGTTGCTTCTTCGATTTCTAGTAAATCTAACAAATCAGGAATTGCAGTTATTTCATTTGATTTATCATCTACTTTCACTTGTCCAATTGATAATCCTAATTCTCCAATAAATGCTGATACTATATATGGTATATTTCCATTATTTATTTTATCTGTTGCACTTCTTATTGCTTTTCCGTCTATACTGATATTCTTTCCCGTTTTTGTTTGAATTATCTCTTTTGTCCATTCTATAAATATCTCCATAAACTTTTTTGAATTAATCGATGCAAATACATCAGACAAACAATCGTGAGACGGAGTTCCGTTTTCTAAATCTAATAAATCAGTAAAATATTCTTCTTTTATTTTCATAAAATCGGCTATATTTACATAATCTTTCAATCCACATAACAATCCATATATTGTCATAATTAATATGTCTATCAATTTATATTTTTTCCCTCTTATATCTCTTGGATCTTCTAATACTTCAAATCTTTCAAATAAATTCATAATTAAATCAACTCACTTTTTATCTTGATTTAATTATACACTATTTTTTTATTTATTTTTTAAGCGATTGCCATACAAGAAAAAAAGTATAAGTTTACATTAATTGATACCTTTAACATTATACAATATAGATAATATATATTGTAAACTAAAAGGTAACTATTTAACCAACACTAAAAAATTAATATATTTCAAGATTATAAGATAATATTTTCTAAATATATGTTATAATATACTAGAAAATGGTGATGCAATTTGAAAAAAATATTAATTATCGAAGATGATGAAAGTCTATGCTTAGAATTAAAGGAGTTATTAGAAAACGCCTCATATAAAGCCTTTGTATTAAAAGATTTTTCTAATATTTTAGAACAAATTACCGAGATAACCCCTGATTTAATCTTATTAGATATTAATATTCCAGGAACAAATGGCGAAGTACTTCTTCAAAATCTTAGAAAGACTTCTAGCTTACCTGTTATTATGGTTACTAGTAAAAATACCGAAGTAGACGAGGTTTTATCCATGTCATATGGAGCAGATGATTATATTACTAAACCATATAATCCAACCATTCTTCTATTAAGAATTGCCTCAATCTTTAAAAGAATGGAAAATAATAGTAGTATTTGTACATATAGGGACTTAACTATTAATTTTCAAAAAGGAATAATAAAAAAATCTAATATTGAAATTATTTTAACTAAAAATGAAATGATAATATTTAGTTATTTACTTAATAATAGAAATAAAATTGTAACAAGAGATGAACTAATGACAGATTTATGGAATAATAACGAGTATATCAATGATAATGCTCTAACAGTAAATATTAGTAGACTAAGAGCAAAATTAAAAGAGGTAGGATTTGAAAATGCTATAGAAACTAGGAAAGGAATAGGATACATTCTCTTATGAAAATAAGTTTATTTTTTAAAGATAAAATGCCCTCATTCATTTTATCAACTAGCTTTTATTTAATTACTTTACTTATGTTTTTGGCTTTCAAAATAGACAGTTCTTTAATAATTGTCTTTTCCATTTCCTTTTTTCTTCTCTTATTATCTCTATTTCTTATCTCTTACTTCAAAAAAAAATCATTTTATAATCAACTTCTTTTTAATATCGAAAATCTAGATAAAAGCTATTTAGTACTGGAAACTATTAATAAACCTAATTTTTATGAAGGTAAATTATTATACCAAGCCTTATATGATATTAATAAATCAATGAGCGAAAATATTAAGTCTTTTTCTCTTCAAACAACAGATTTTAAACAGTATATTGAAATGTGGATTCATGAAATAAAAATTCCTATTTCTTCACTAAATATTATGGCTCATAATCATAAAGATAAATTTGATAAAAAAACTCTTAAACAGCTGAAAAAAATAGAAAATTATGTTGATCAAGTATTATACTATGTCAGAAGTAATAATCCAGAAAAAGATTATTTAATAAACGAAGTAGAGCTTAATAAAGTAATTATGAATGTAGCTTTAAAAAACAAAGACTCCTTATTAGAACAAAAGATAGATTTTATTGTCTCAAATATAAATAATAAAGTATATACAGATTCTAAGTGGTTAGAATTTATCTTGAATCAAATTATTAATAATAGTATTAAATACAAAAAAGAAACAACTAACTCTTATATAAAAGTTGAAGTAATAGAAGAATCTGATAAAACTATCTTAACCATTACAGATAATGGTATTGGTATACCAACTATAGATCTACCTAGAGTTTTTGAAAAAACATTTACTGGTAACAATGGTAGACTTAAAACAAAATCAACTGGAATGGGCTTATTTATTGCCAAAAATTTATGTAATAAGTTAGGTCATAAAATAAATATTGAGTCTAAAGAAGGTGAATATACTAAAGTATTTATTATCTTTTCTAAGAATAAGTACTATGAGGTAGCAAGGTAATATTACAAAACTGTAATGTTTTGTAAGGTAAAAAAAACGACTAAATTGCATAATTTTGTTATTATGGTATCTGAAAGGAGAGATATTTTGGAAAGTATTTTAAAAATTGAACAAATTGAAAAGTATTATGGTAATAAGTCTTCTTTAACTAAGGCTATTAATAATATATCGTTTGAGGTACAAGAAGGTGAATTTGTTGCTATAATGGGAGCAAGTGGTTCAGGCAAAACAACACTCTTAAATGTGATATCAACTATCGATAAAGTTACCTCTGGACACATTTATGTAGCAGGTGAAGATATTACCAAGTTAAAAGGTAATAAATTAAATCAATTCAGAAGAGAGGAACTTGGCTTTATTTTTCAAGACTTTAACTTATTAGATACTCTTACTGCCTATGAAAATATTGCCTTGGCATTATCTATTCAAAATACAGCTGTCAAAGAAATAGAAGAAAGGATTAATAAAGTAGCAAGAGAATTAAGCATTAAGGATGTATTAAATAAATATCCATATCAAATGTCTGGAGGTCAAAAACAAAGAGTAGCATCAGCTAGAGCTATTATTACTAATCCCAAACTTATCTTGGCAGATGAACCAACAGGAGCACTAGACTCCAAATCCGCCAAGATGCTATTAGAGAGGTTTCAATATCTAAACGATACTTTAAAAGCTACCATTCTAATGGTTACACATGATGCTTTTACAGCTTCATATGCAACACGTGTTATCTTTATTAAAGATGGTAAAGTATTTAATGAAATTTATAGAGGAGAAGCTTCTAGAAAAGAATTTTTTGACAAAATAATCGATGTAGTAACTCTTCTTGGAGGCGATTTAAATGATGCTTTGTAAATTGTCTTTAAAAAATATTAAGAAGAGCTTCAAAGATTATACTATTTACTTTTTTACTTTAATTTTAGGAGTTGCTATTTTTTATGTATTTAACGCCATAGGAAGTCAAACAGTATTAATCAATACTACTAAATCAACTTATGAAATTATTGATTTAATGGTAAATATGTTATCAGGAGTTAGTGTTTTTGTCTCATTTATTCTAGGTTTTTTAATTATTTATGCTTCTAGATTTTTAATAAAAAGAAGAAACAAGGAATTTGGAATTTATTTAACTCTTGGTATGAGCAAAAGAAAAATATCAATGATTCTATTTTTTGAAACTTTATTTATTGGTCTTATATCTTTAATTGTAGGTTTAGGAGTAGGGGTAGTATTATCTCAACTTATGAGTATTTTAGTTGCTAATATGTTTGATGCTGATATGACAAAATTTACTTTTACTTTCTCTACTAGTGCCTGCATTAAAACCTTTATCTACTTTGGAATTATGTATCTTTTAGTAATGCTTTTTAATGTATACACAATCAGTAAATGTAAATTAATTAGCTTATTATATGGTGCTAAAAAAGCAGAAAAGGTAAAATTAAAAAATCAAGTTATCTGTACTATAATTTTTATTATATCAGTTATTATCTTAGGAATTGCTTACTATCTAGTTACTGCTGGTTTTGAATTTCTAGATACAGCAGATAAGATTTTTATTCCAATTGTAATGGGAATTGTTTCAACCTTCTTCATTTTTTGGTCAGTATCTGGCCTACTTCTAAATATTTTTATGAGTATGAAAAAAACTTATTATAAAGGACTTAATAGTTTTATCTTAAGACAATTTAGTAGTAAAATTAATACAACTGTATTTTCTATGACTATTATTTGTTTAATGCTTTTTGTTACAGTATGTGTCTTATCATCAGCTTTATCAATTAAAAACTCTATGACCGCTAATTTAGAGGAATTAGCTCCAGTAGATATAGAATTATATAAGATGCTAAATTTGACCCCAGAAGATGGTGAAAATACCAATGCTGTTATAGAAGACTCCAAATTTTCAGTTAGAGATACTCTAGAAAAGAACAATTTTAATATTTCTGAAAAGTTAATGGATGTAGTCGAGTGTTATTTATATAAGGAAGAAGATTTTACTCTAGCTAAAAGTCTTGGTGGCAACTTAGATGAAATTTTAAAAAAATATAGATACTTAAAATATGATAGTCTTCAAAATATCATGAAAATAAGTGATTATAATAAGATTGCCAAACTTTATGGAAATGAAACTTATACCCTTGATAAAGATGAATACTTAATTATTGCTGATTTTGAGAGTATGATTTTAATTAGAAATCAGGTCCTAAAAGAAAATGGTATTATCACCATTCAAGGAAAGGATTATTCTCCAAAATATAAAGAGTGTAAAAAAGGATTCGTTGAAATTTCGTCTAATCATATAAATGATGGTATATTTATTGTTCCAGATGATGCAGTAGATGAAAGTATGCAATATGGTAACATGATAATTGGAAACTATAAAGCTTTCGATAAGGATGGCAAAAGAAAAATTAATGATGAACTTCAAAAAATTACTTCTAAACTTTGGAACAAAGAAAGTCTTATTTCTATGAATAGTAAAATAGATATAGCTGATAATAGTATCGGCTTAGGAGCTCTAGTTACTTTTATTGGGCTATATTTAGGACTTATCTTCTTAATATCTAGTGTTGCTATATTATCTTTAAAAGAATTATCAGAATCTACTGATAATAAAATGAGATTCTTAATGCTAAGAAAAATAGGAGTTGATGAAAAACTTCTTAATCAAGCCCTATTTAGACAGATAGGAATATTCTTTATGTTCCCATTACTAATAGCGATTATTCATTCTATCTTTGGTATTAAGTTCTGTACTATAGTTTTAGAAAGTTTTGGTACTAAAGGATTATTGCCATCTATTATAATGACTGCTATATTTATTGTTGTTATCTATGGAGGATATTTCTTATTAACATACTATTGTAGTAAAAATATTATAAAAGAAAAATAAAACTATTTACATAAATTAAACTTATATAAAAACTCACTAAAAAAGTAAGATAAGTATCAAATATTATCTTACTTTTTTATATAAGTTATGTTTTTTTTGCCAAAAGCACTATAAGCATTGATAGTACTTCCTTTTATAGCTTTGATTTCTATATTTTGACATAAGGACTCTATATCTGAATCTTCAGTATATATATTTTTTAATATAATATCTGAATAATCAGTATGAGCCTGAATAAAATAGGTTGCTAAATTGTCAGCAGATATCATACCATCTTCAGAGGCTAATATTAACGAATCATTAGCAGCTACATTTTTAAGAGTGATTTTACCTTTGACCGATTCTATGTTTATTTTGTTAGCTATACAATTATCTATTTTTATTCCTTTATTATGAGTCTTTATATTTACCTTTTTTGCAATAAGGTTACAAATATCAGTCTCTCCATATGTTGATGAAGAAATATTAAGTTCATTTAGGCAACAATTAGAAATACTAACTTTTCCTTTTGCTGTTCCAATATTTATAATATCACCTGAAAAATTTTTTAATAGAATATAACCATTTTTTGAATAAATATCTAAACAATAGTTTTTATTACTATCTAAGGCAAGATAAATAGAAGTTGATTGGTTTATATAATTTCCTATTTTTCCATTTATAATTCTAAAACTAGCCATTCTTGACAAATTACAATCTTTTTTATTTTCTGTTTCTGTTACTCTAACAATGTTATCTCCATTTATTTTTATATATTTTAAAATGTTTAACATAAAAACCTCCAATTGATAAATTATTTTAACATAATTCTAGTAAAAAATGTTAAAATAAGAACTACTTTAATTTAACTAATTTCTTATAAAAAATCAAATGAAGGAGAAGTAAAATGTTACAAGTCGAAGAAGATATTAAAAAGGCTCAGAAGCTACTATGTACCCATAAAATATTTAATAATAAAGCAAATCGATTTTCAAAAATTTATCCTTATAGCAATGAAAATATTAAAGAAATGTTTGCTAATTTTGATTTAATGAATAAGACCTGTTTTAGTGTACTAGCTTCCTCAGATCAAGTTTTAGATATGTACTCAAGAGGAGCTAAAAAAGTAATACCTTTGATGTTAATTCTTTAACTAGGTATTTATTTTCTTTATTTAGATGAGGAAGGACTAAAATTTTGGAAAACACTTTATGATGAAAAAAAAGGTTTTGACATCAGAAGAAAAGGATATCTATTTTCATCATATGAGTTGTTTGACGACACTCTAAAACAAACACTTAACTATTTAGATGACAAAAAATTTGCTTATTTAAAAGAAATGGCTCCAAGCTTAACTATTGATTTTATAAATCAAGATATAAAGTATTTACACTTAGAAGAAAGCACGTGGTATGAAAGAAAGAAAACAGATTTATCAAAATCACTAAAAGCATATAAAGATTTAATAATGTCTTTTAAAAAAAATATATCTAATAATGGAGAAATAATTGTAGGCTATATCTATTCTATTTTTGATGAATGTCATAACAATCCTATATTCAATACAGAAATAAGAGACCAAGTCTTTTCTAAAGATGAATTTTTTTATTACTACTTCAATTCTATAACATCACTTAATGATTTGGATATCAACAATAGAAAATATATTCCAAAAGAACATAGTAAAGATGCCTGTTTAGTATATACAAAAAATAAATTCAAAATAAAAGAATATATCTTTCATATGAATCTATTTTTTTGTTATTTTATTTAAACTTAAACATTACTATAAGATTATTTAATAAATTTTCTATTAATAAACCATTCCATAAAGCTTAATACTTTATGACAATTTTCAATAACTCTTTATACTATTATTCAAACTAATTATAATTTAAAGTAGTCATTATAGCAAGTCTAAAAAAAGTTTTAAGTTTAGGTTTTTTACTTCAAAAAATATCGAATTTAAACCAAAAAACATCTTATAGACAAATTTTAATATTTTTTTCTTCAAATTTTTGATTAAATGCATGTCAATATAGAACATCGTTTAAATGTTCTTTTTTCCTTTATTAAGTTTGTTTATTTTTATAGTTTTAACTGCATTTGCTTATTTTTTTCTCTTTTTTCTATCTTCTGCCATTCTTTTATTCCTGTATGACAATATTTTAATATTTCTTTTATGCCTCTTGCCATTTGTGAAAGCCATACTAGTATTTTTCTTCTTAATGATTTACTAGCTTCTATAATCTTTATTGTCATTAACTTCCTATCTATTTTTTCACTAAGCATTCCTACATATCCTAAATAAATTGTTAATATTGTATTTAAATTATTCATGGCTTTTAATGTTCTAACTCTCATATTTTCAAAATCATATTCTTGCTTTTTAGCTCTGAAATATTCTTCTATTCTCCATCTTGAAAAATACAGTCTTACTACTTTGATTACATCTTCTTTTGAGTGAATACTCAAATTAGTTAATAATATTAATGGTCTTTCCTCACTTAATCCATACACCATCACTAACTCATAATCTGATTTATTATATGGTAATGTTACCTTAGTGTGTGACACATAAACCTCTCTTACTTCATTATCATCAAATAATAAGGTCATTCTTATTTTTCCTTTTCTTTTTATTGCTTCTTCATAACAATTCTTCTTTTTACCTTTGAATAGAAATGTTCTTTTATCTTTCATTCTAATTACAAATTCATTATTTTTACTCATGTAATCTATTATTTTATTATCATCATATCCTCTATCAAACACTCCAATAAACCTTTTACCTAATACTTTTTCGGATGTTTTTATACTTTCCATTGTATATTCATTCTTACTTATAAAATTATCACTTTTACAAGAATATATTTTACTATATAAACTTATTGGTTGTTTTTCCATCTTTATT
This sequence comes from uncultured Mycoplasmatota bacterium, assembly GCA_948466315.1. Classification (GTDB taxonomy): domain Bacteria; phylum Bacillota_I; class Bacilli_A; order RF39; family UBA660; genus CAOJZZ01. The sequence goes on from CAOJZZ010000035.1 coordinate 16,172, forward strand.
AAGACAACAGCTTCACAAACATGATATCCTGGAGTAATAGATTTTTCTTTATTAGATCCATCTATCACATCATCTAAATCTTCAAACTTTTTTCCGTAAATTTTTGATATATCACTATCATCAAACAATACTATAGGTTTATCTCCAAAATGATTTCTACATTCATCAAAATAATTATTCATAATAAGATTATTTTCATCAAAAGAAGATAAATGATTACAAAGTCTTTCAATTGTATAACCTAATTTTATATTTTCTTTTAAGCTTCTAGAAATTTCACTAATTAAAGTAGATCCTGATACGGAAATACCAAACATCATATCCATTAAGAATTTAGAATCAGATTTTGACAGTCCAGTTGAAATTTTTTTAGAAAAATTCATTAAATCTCTTTTCAATTCATATGTATACATAGTAAAATTAGTCATAGGGAATACCTCCAATTTTTTGTTTATTAAATTTTTTATTTTACAATTAAATTATACTAAACAAAGGAGAATATTTCCTTATTTTATGAGCAAAAAAGTGAATCTGTGGATAA
>CAOJZZ010000036.1 GCA_948466315.1 uncultured Mycoplasmatota bacterium
AAGACTAAATTCCATTTTGAAATATGGAAACTGGAATTTACTTTTCTACTTCACGCATTAATAATCTTTTAGCACTCACTATTGACAGTTGCTAAAGAACGTGTTATAAATAAAATATAATTCTTATTTAAAGGAGATGATTTATTTGGAGAAAAAAGAATTTAAATCAGAATCAAAAAGATTATTAGATTTAATGATTAATTCTATTTATACTAATAAGGATATATTTTTAAGAGAGTTAATTTCTAATGCAAGTGATGCTTTAGATAAACTATATTATCGTTCATTAACAGACAAAAAGGTTAAAGTAAAAAAAGAAGATTTACTAATCCATTTGGCTTTTGATAAAGAAAATCGTACGATAACCATTAGTGATAGTGGTTGTGGTATGACTAAAGAAGACCTTGAGAATAATCTAGGAACAATTGCTAAAAGTGGCACACTTGCTTTCAAAGAGAATATGTCAAAAGATGAAAAAACAGATGTTATTGGTCAATTTGGAGTAGGTTTTTATTCTGCTTTTATGGTAAGTTCTAAAATATCTGTCGTATCTAAAGCTATTGATAGTGAAGATAGTTACTTATGGGAAAGTGAAGGAGCTGATGGTTATACTATTAAAAAGTCTAAGAAAAAAGACCATGGTACAGAAATAACACTTTATATAAAAGAAGATACCGAAGAAAATGATTATAGTAAATATTTAGATGAGTATGAGTTAAAAACATTAATAAAAAAATATTCTGATTATATTCGTTTTCCTATTCAAATGGAAGTTGTTCATCATGAATTAAAAGATGAAGAAAAAAAAGAATATGAAGATGTAATAGAAACAGAAACCCTAAATAGTATGGTTCCTATTTGGAAAAAAAGTAAAAGTGAAGTAACAGATGCTGACTATGATAACTTTTATATGGATAAATTTAGTGATTATGACAAGCCGTTACGTGTTATAAACTCTTCAGTAGAAGGAATGTGTTCTTATAAAACATTATTATTTATACCTAGTCATGCACCATATGACTATTATAATCAAAATTATGAAAAAGGCTTAAGCTTATATGCTAATGGAGTCCTAATAATGGAAAAATGTAGTGATCTTTTACCTGATTACTTTAGCTTTGTAAAAGGTGTTGTTGATAGTGAAGATTTATCACTAAATATTTCTAGAGAAATGTTACAAGAATCCCATAGTCTTTCTCTAATTGCTAAAAATATTGAAGGAAAAATACGTAAAGAATTAGAGACTATGTTGAAAAAAGACCGTGAGGATTATATTTCTTTCTTTAAAACATTTGGTGTTCAATTAAAATATGGTGTATATAATAACTTTGGGGCAGATAAAGATAAATTAAAAGACTTAATAATGTTTTACTCTTCTAAACATGAAAAACTAATTACTTTAAAAGAATATGTAGATTCCATGAAAGAAGATCAAGATAAAATCTATTATGCTTCAGGCTCATCTGTTGCCAAAATTGATGTACTACCACAAGTTGAACAAGTAAAAGAAAAAGATTATGATATTCTTTATTTAACTGATTATGTTGATGAATTTGCAATTACTGCTATTACTGAATATGAAAATAAAAAGTTTGTAAACGTGGAAAGTGGTGACTTAGACTTAGAAAGTGAAGAAGAAAAAGAAGCAAGTAAAAAGGTAAATGAAGACAACTCTGATCTTTTAAAAGCAATGCAAGAAGAAATAAAGGAAGTAAAAGAAGTAAAGTTTACTAACAAGTTAAAAACACATCCAGTATGTTTAACAAGTAAAGGCGATGTTTCAATCGAAATGCAAAAAGTATTTGATGCCATGCCTAATGATATGGGAATTAAAGCCGAAATGATACTTGAAATAAATGAAAAACATCCAATAGCTGCAAAACTAAAGACTTTATATGAAAAGGATAAAGATATCTTTACTCAATATACAAAAATTTTATATTCTGAAGCCCGTATGATAGCAGGATTACCAATTGATAATCCAACAGAAATATCAACTCTAATATGTGATGTTATTTCTAAATAAAATAAAAACTAACTAGAATATGTATTCAATATAGATTACATCAACTAGTTATTTTTTTTGCAAAAATGCAATGCTTAATATCATTAAAAAAACATAAATCTAAAACATTTATACTTTATACTAACATTAATTTATCTAAAGTGTTACCTAATATATTTTAGCAATATAAATATAAAATAAGTTGTTTTACCATAATAAAATCTTAATAAATCAATAATCCTTAATATATTATTTTACTTTTTAATAAAGAATCAAAATTTATTTTTATTCCTAAAAATTTTTCTTTTAAAAATAAAAATAAGTGTTATAATAGATATATAATAGAAGAGTGGAAAGGTAGGAATTATAATGAAATTAGATGGTAAAGTGGCAATTGTTACTGGTGGTGCTATGGGAAACGGTTTAGGTATTGTTAAGGTGTTTTTAAAATATGGAGCAGATGTAATTATTGTTGATTATTCAGAAAAAATAAATGATGCTTTACGGGAGATTAACAATCCAAAAGTAATTGGTTATAAAGCAGATATCCGAGATGATGCTATGTTACAAGCAATCGTAAATGATGTTATTGCTAAAAAAGGAAAAATCGATATTTTAGTAAATAATGCAGGTATTGCAAAATTAGAAAAATTTGTAAATATGTCTAAAGAAATACGTGATACTCATTTTGATATTAATATTAAAGGTACTTGGAATATGACTCAAGCCGTTGTTCCTGTTATGATTAAAAATAATTATGGTAAAATAATAAATTTATCTAGCGTTACTGGTCCAATGGTAGCAGATCCTGGAGAAGTTGCTTATGCCACTACTAAATCAGCTCTTTTAGGATTTACCAAAAGTTTGGCTATGGAATTAGTCTCAAATAATATTAATGTTAATGCCATTATGCCAGGATATATTATGACTCCAATGGTTGAAGGTATTGCTCTTGATACTAATAAAGAAAATCCTAATAGTGTAATAGATGGCATAGCTAAAGGTATACCTATGGGTAGATTAGGAACAACAGAAGAATTAGGAGAATTGGCTGCTTTTCTAGCTAGTGATGAAGCAAGTTACATAACAGGACAAGGCATAGTAATTGATGGGGCTTCTACTTTACCAGAAACAAGAAGTGTAGGAGTTTAATAAATATTTGAAAATAAATGTTTTCTTTTGAAAAAAAGTGTTATACTAATGCTTACATGGAGGTTATTATGAAAGAAAATATTATTACAACAACACCTAATTTATCAACAACTACTATTAATAGCAAGCAAAATGCTGGATTAGAGATAAGAAGTCAATTGTTTGAAAAATGTAATTTTATTGCGCCACTTGGAGGGTGTAATGTACAAGATTGTTTGGTTTGTAACAATTGTGATTATAAAATTGTCATGTCTGATGGTACCATTCTAAAAGATTTTACTTATGATTTAAATGGTGTAAGAGAAAAAGATATAGAAAGATATACCATAGAATTTTTTGATAAATTTGATTTCAAAGATGAAGATATAGTAGCTTATCTAAATAGCAAAACAAGTAACTATAAAATTACAAGAATCAATGATAATACAATATTAAAAGATACAAATAATAATACTAATAATATAAAATCTAAAAAAGCAAAAACACTAATAAAAGGATTTTTGATTGGATTAAAAAAAATATATAGTTAAATAATTATAAAAAATTGAGACTGTTAGGAAAAAAGACATTTTTGCTACAGTCTTTTAAATATAAAATTACCTAGATTACAATTATATATATTCCTAAAAAACATTCAATAAATATTAATAAATTGTCCTTAAACATACTATGTACAAATAGTTACTACTCAACCTCAAAAAAGTGAGTTTTTTTCTATGGAAAACAATAGGTTAGTTTAGAAGCAAATAATATAAAAATTCAGAAAAATATTCTTCAAAATTATTAGATAAATGCTTTCTTATAGATTTAAAACTTTTATTATATTTAACTCTTTCTAAAGTAGCTAACACAAATTTATGGATAATTTCTAAATTTAATAAAGCCTTTTTATTTAGAGTAGTATTCTTATCTTGATAAAAAGTAAAATCTAAATGCCAATGTATTTTATTTTTCACTAACTATTGACTACTTGTTGCTATATTAAATTCTTCTATTTTTACTTGCCTATTAGAAATATAATATCTATTTTCAATAAATGTCTTGAATTTTTGTTATATTTAATTTCTTCTTTATGAAACTAATTTTGTTTTTACTTAAATTTGAATATTTTTTTTGAGGTTTTACCATTCTTTTTTATGTTATTTCATTATACTATGAAACTGTTTTTGATGGTAAAAAATTGTGCAAATCCTTTTATTTACTTGCTTCAGACCACTTTCTTTACTTAATCTATAATTTTATCCTGTTTTTATATAAGTTTTATTTGTTAAATACCTTAATAAATGATATTATGTTTATAGTAGGTGATAATATGGTCCAAAATAAGAGTATAGAATATGTAATAAATGAAACATTAAATGTACATCCTCATTATATTAATGGTCTAACAGTCAGTCTTTATGAACAAATATTAAAAGGTGCTACAGATACAGTTTACACAAGACATAATAATGTTAGAAATTTAGCTAAAAATATAACAGATAATGATTTGTTAAATCACGTCTTAACAGAAGCTATAAAAATATATAATACAGCAGAGTATGCTTTTCATAATGATGAATCTATTTGTAAGTTACCAGTTGATGAAAGAAAAAAATCATTCTTAGAAGCTTTTCCTAGTTTCTTTGAAATGCAAAAAATAATAGAAATAATCGCAAAACCTGATATAAATGCGTCTTTATATTTAAAAGCAAATCCCAATGACTTATTTACTTTAGTATCATCAGTCGTAGAAGCAAAATATAAAAGTGAAAAATCATATCAAGATTATATTGAAGCACATGGTATGGCTCTTACATATATGTTAGATGATAGAAAAATTGATCTTTTTGAAAAAGTATCAAAGGATATCAAAAGCGCTAAAACATTTAAAAATATCCATGTTAATCATAGTACTGTAAATAAGTGTGTGACTGATTTATTATCAGGTAAGCAATTAAAAAATAAGAGAAATGAATATTCTCTAAATGATACTTTATATGCTACACAAGATATGGGAAATCAAAGAAAAAATCAAGAAGATTGTGTGGTGATTCAGACTCATCCAGAAAATAGAGACTTTCAACTATTAGCTGTTGCTGATGGAATGGGTGGAATAGATAGTGGAGAAAAGGCAAGTATTTATATTAATCAAAAACTATCATTGTGGTTTAATGCTTTACCTAAAGAATTGTTCAATTATCCTACACAATTACAATTACTTTTTAATGATAAAATTAAAGATATTAGTAAAGAATTATATGGAAAGTATAATTCTTTCGCTAAAAAACTAGTAGTTGGATCAACCTTTGTTGGAGCCATAATAACTAGGAATGAAACAATTATTTCAAGTGTTGGCGATTCAAGAGCCTATGCCCAAAACGGTCAAGATTTAGAGTTACTAACCTATGATGAGTCAGCAGTATGGCCCATAAATCATAATCTCAAAAAAATAAGTAAATATATAATTGACGATTTAAGATTTGATAAAAAAAGCAATCAAATTCTCCATTATATTGGACAAGAAAATCTTGGTAGGGTTCAAAGTACAATTGTACCAAACAAAGATAAAATAATACTATGTAGTGATGGAGTCACTGACTTGTTGAAAACAGATAGAATTAAATTCTTTGCTCTAAATTCAAAGCCAGAATCATTAACAAAGCATTTAGTAGATGAGGCTATAAAATATGATGCAAAACGTATGCTAGGTGAAACCAAAGACCATTATGGAGTCATACCAGCAGGAAAAGATAATGCAACAGTAGCTGCACATATAAGGAGGTAATATGAATAAAACACTAATTATAAAAAATGAACATAATGAAGAAAAAGAATATGATATTCTCTTCTCTTTTGAGTCTAAAGATACTAATAAAAAATATGTTGTTTATACAGACTACACCAAAGATAATGATACAATAAACTGCTGGTCCAATATATATGAAGAGGGTAGACTATTACCAATCAAAACAGAAGAAGAATTATCATTAATTAATGATATGCTAAATACTTTGTCAAATAGTACTAGACAAAAATATAATAATAATTAAGATTAATGTTAGTATTTACATCTTATTAGAATATTTGGGTTTTTAGGACTATATATGGGACAATAAATGAATTTTAGAGGTAGAGGCATTAAGTTTGAATATGATATATACTAAAATTGATGCAATTAATCAACAAATATTAAAAATGTGTAAAAAAATTTATTTGGACTAGGAAAAGAGAAAAAATAGTAGTAAAGAAATACTATTTTTTTTACATAGCTCTCAATAACTCTAAAATTACTCAAATAAATTCCAATTTCTATTAATTAATTATCAATACTATATTCTAAAAAAAATGCTATACTAAAAATATGAAAGGATAAGTATATGGCATATATTGAATTTAATTCTGTAAGTAAAATTTATGGTAACAAAGATGAAGCCTTAGTAAATGCTTTAAAAGATGCAACGTTTTCTATTGAAAAAGGGGAACTTGTAGTAATTCTTGGCCCATCTGGTGCTGGAAAAACAACAGCCTTAAATATCTTAGGAGGAATGGATAACGCTACTTCAGGTCAAGTTTTTGTAGATGGTAAAGATTTAACCAAATATTCTAAAAAGGAGCTTATAACATATCGTAGAAACGATATTGGCTTTGTCTTTCAATTTTATAATTTAATTCAAAATCTGACTGCTCTAGAAAATGTAGAACTAGCAACAGAAATATGTAAAAAACATCTCTCTCCTAAAAAAACTTTAAAAAGCGTCGGACTTAATGACAGAATGCATAATTTTCCATCTCAACTTTCAGGTGGTGAACAACAAAGAGTAGCAATAGCCCGAGCCGTAGCTAAAAATCCTAAAATTTTATTAGCCGATGAACCAACAGGAGCTCTAGATTATACGACTGGAAAGCAAATTTTAAAGGTATTAGAAGATTTGTCTAAAAATGCAAAAATGACTGTTGTAATTATTACTCATAATTCGGCTATAGCTAGGATGGCCGATAAAGTTATAAAATTCAAAAACGGTAGTGTAGAAGAAATAATTACCCAAGAACATCCTATAGCTGTAGAGGAGATAGAATGGTAATGAATAAACGTACAAAAGAATGCTTAGTTTCAATTTGGAAAACTAAAAAACGCTTTCTATCAATTCTAATAATAGTTCTTTTAGGCGTCGGATTTTACTCTGGCATAAGAGCAACATCACCAGATATGCAAAATAGTCTTAATAACTACTTTAAAAATACCAATTTCTATGATTTGCTTTTTTCATCTAACTATGGCATTACTAAAGAACAATTATCTACTTTAAAAGAAAAAGGATATCAAGTAGAAGGAAGTAAATCATTTGATACTGTTATCAAGAAAAAAGAAGAATATGCTGTAAAGATATTATCTTATGATAAAAACTCCTCAATAAACAAATTAAATCTAAAAAAGGGTAGACTACCACAAAAAGATAATGAATGTGTAATAGAAAAAAATAATCTTACTAAAGAATACAATATTGGAGACTATATTTTAGTAAGTGACGAAAATCTTTCTCAAAAAAAATTAAAAATTACAGGTATAGTAACAAGTCCCCTTTATATTTCTAAAGATAAAGAAAGTACCAAGTTACTTTCTGGCACTATCGACTTTTATTTATACACACCACTTAATAACTTTACTAGTGAAATCTATAATTTAGTCTATATTGACCTTGCTATAAAAGACAATATCTTTTCTGATACTTATTGGAAAAACATAAAAAAAAATAAGAAAGGGTTAAAAGAATTAGTCTCCACCTTTGATAGTCCCTTATATCAAAAACTACAAGAAGAGGCAACTTCTAAATTAAACTCTGCTAAGGAACTTTATCAAGAAAGTAAAGATAATTCTGAGCTTATTTTAAATAATGAAAACATAAGTACCAAAACAAAAGACCAAATTAAAGAAGATTTAAATCAAACTAAAGAACAAATAAAAATGTTAGAAGAAGCTTTAACATTATTAGAAGAGCCTAAATGGTATGTTTATGATATTAAAGCTAATATCGGCTATAACCAATACGAAAAGGATACTGAACGTATAACTAATGTTGCCAAAGTATTTCCCTTAGTCTTTTTTATAGTAGCCATTTTAATTTGTCTTACTACTATGACTAGAATGGTAGAGGAAGAACGACTTCAAATTGGTACACTTAAATCCCTTGGATATAATGATAAAGATATTATGTTTAAATATATTTTATATGCCTTACTAGCAACTATTATTGGCTCAATTGTTGGAAGTATTATTGGATTTAGTATTATTCCTCCAATTATTTTTAATATGTATAAAATGATGTATACTCTTAACAACTTCTCTTCTACCATTTATTTTTCACTTATTTTTAAAGGTACTGCTCTAGCTATTATTTGTACTCTAGGAGCAACAGTTTCTACTTGTAGAAAAACCTTAAAAGAAGTACCAGCTGAATTATTATTACCTAAATCTCCTAAACCAGGTAAAAGAGTTTTATTAGAAAAAATCCCTTTTATTTGGCAGCATTTATCATTTTCTAAAAAAGTCACAGTAAGAAATCTTTTTCGCTATAAAAAACGGGCTCTTATGACTATTATTGGTATAGCTGGTTGCACTGGTTTGATTTTAGCTGGCTTTGGTCTAAAAGATTGTATAACCCAAATGGTACCAAAACAATACGAAAACATTTTTGACTATCAAGTATCAATTCAATTAAAGGAAAATACTTCTCTAGCAGATAAAAATTCTACTTATAATGAAATTATTAAAATGAAAGAGGTAAAAAAATCTTTAAAAATCCAAGAAGAATCCCTAAAACTAAATAATATTAATACTAATCAAAATATTACTTTAATGATTCCTCTAACTAATGAAAAAGACTTCATTAAACTACAAAACAGAAAAACTGGTAAAAAGTATACTTTAAATGATGGGGTTATAGTAACAGAAAAATTAGCTAAACTTTTAAATATCAAAGTAGGTGATACTCTTGATTTTACTGCTAATAAAAAATATAAATTAAAAGTAGCTGCCATTACAGAAAATTACTTATTTCATTACATATATATGAATAAAACTAATTATCAAAGCGAATCATTTAATACAATATTATTAAAAACAGATTCTATGAATTCCAAAGAAGAAAAAGAATTTGCTAAAAAGATAAGAAAAATTTCTTCTATTTCAGCTATTTCTTTCAATTCGTCTACTAGAAATATATTTGCCTCTACTATGAAAAACTTTGGTTATGTCTCACTAGTATTGATTGTATCAGCTGGACTATTAGCCCTAGTAGTTTTATATAATTTAGCTAGTGTAAATATTAGTGAGAGAAAAAGAGAAATATCCAGTATAAAAGTATTAGGTTTTTACAATTATGAAGTGTATAATTACTTATCAAGAGAAACCGTTATTCTTACAATAGTTGGTATGTTTTTAGGACTTGGTCTCGGTAAAATATTAACTAATTTTATTATTAAAACTTGCGAAATTGATATGTTAATGTTTAATACTACCATAAGTCTATCTAGTTATTGTTATGCTTTGATAATTACTGTGTTTTTTACTATTATTGTTAACATTTTAGTTTACATAACTTTGAAAAAAATTGACATGATTGAGTCACTAAAAAGTGTAGAGTAGTGACAAGCGTTTTACATAAATCTACTATTTTGGTAGATTTATTTATTTTTATGAGGTATAATTTAGGAAGAATAAGGAGGGTGTATATGACAGTTTTATCTAAAAAAGAATTAAAAAATATGGATGCTTATTTTAGAGTATTAAATTATTTATCTGTAGGGCAACTATATTTACTTGATAATCCATTACTTAGAAGAACTCTTACAATTAATGATATAAAACCTAATGTAGTAGGACATTTTGGTACAGCTCCTGGTCAAAACTTTATTTATATGCACTTAAATCGTGTAATAAAAAAGTTTAATTTACAAATGATTTATATTTCTGGCCCTGGTCATGGTGGACAAGCAATGATTGCGAATAATTATTTGGAGGGAATCTACACTAAATTTTATCCAGAAATTACCGAGGATGAGGCTGGTCTTAAAAAGTTATTTAAGCAATTTAGCTTTCCTGGAGGAGTCTCATCCCATGTAGCTCCCGAAACACCGGGTTCAATTCATGAAGGAGGGGAATTAGGTTATAGCCTTTCTCATGCTGCTGGTGCTGTTTTAGATAATAAGAATTTAATAGCAGCTTGTGTAGTTGGTGATGGTGAAGCAGAAACTGGACCCTTAGCAACCTCTTGGAATATTAATAAATTTTTAAATAGAAAAAGTGATGGTGTAGTTTTACCAATCTTACATCGTAATGGTTATAAAATATCTAATCCTACGGTTTTCGGTCGAATGAGTAAAGATGAATTAGAAGACTTTTTCTATGGTCTAGGTTGGACACCTTATTTTGTTACAGGAAGCAATTCTTTAAAAATGCATGAAGAAATGGCTAAAACTATGGATAAAGTCATTAAAAATATTCAAAAAATTAAAGAAAAAGGCACAGGTAACTATCCAGTAATTATTCTAACAACACCTAAAGGTTGGACTGGTCCTAAAGAAATAGAAGATAAAAAAATAGAAGGTAGTTTTAGAGCTCATCAAGTACCAATTTTTATATCCAAAGACCATCCAGAAAATCTTAATCTCTTAGAAAAATGGTTAAAAAGCTATGAAATAGATGAGTTTTTTGATAGTAAAGGTAAATTAATTAAAGAATTAAAGGATTTAGCTCCATCACCATCTAAGTGTATGGGAATGAGTAATTTTGCTAATGGAGGACTTTTATTAAAAGATATTATTACTCCTAAATGGGAAAATTATGCACTAGATATTAAAAATCCAGGAGAACGTATTGCACAAGATACTATAGAACTTGGAAATTATATTAGAGATTTATTTGTTCTTAATAAAGAAAATAAAAATTTTCGTATTTTTGGACCTGATGAGGCTCTATCTAATCGTTTTAATCATGTTTTTGAAAAAGAACAAAGAACTTGGAATTATAAGACTCTAAAAAATGATGAATATTTATCGGAAACGGGAAGAGTAATGGATTCTTATTTATCAGAACATTTATGTCAGGGAATGTTAGAAGGTTACTTACTAACAGGAAGATATGGTTTCATTCATAGTTATGAGGCTTTTATAAGAATAGTCGATTCTATGGCTAGCCAACACGCTAAATGGTTAAAAGTTGTCTCAGAGATTCCTTGGAGAGCTCCAATTGCTTCTCTAAATTATTTATTAGTATCTCATGTTTTTCAACAAGATCATAATGGCTATACTCACCAAGATCCAGGCTTCTTAAATCATTTAGTTACTAAAAAAGCCAATATTGTTCGTATGTATTTACCACCTGATACTAATTGTCTTCTTTCTTGTTTTGATCATTGTATAAAGACAAAAAACTATGTAAATGTAATAGTTGCCTCAAAACACCCTAGGCCTCAATGGTTAGATAAAACAACTGCAAAAAAACATTGCGCCAAAGGAATTGGTATTTGGAATTTTGCTAGTAATTGTTCAAATAATCCAGACATTATCATGGCTTGTTCTGGTGAAACACCAACTCTTGAGACTCTAGCGGCCGTAGACATTTTAAGAAATTATGTTAAAGGTATTAAAATCAGAGTAGTAAATGTTGTTGATTTAATGAAATTACAATCAAAAGATAATCATCCTCATGGTCTAACAGATGACGAATATGATGAACTATTTACCAAAAATAAACCTATTATTTTTAACTTTCATGGGTACCCATCCCTTATTGAGCAATTAACTTATAAAAGAAAAAATCATAATTTATATGTTCATGGCTACCAAGAGGAAGGAACAATTACTACAACTTTTGATATTAGAGTTCAAAATGAAATTGATAGATTTCACTTAGTAATAAATGCTCTTCAAGTAATTCCAAGATATAAAAATTCATCTCTTGCTTTAATTAATTGGTGTAATGAGATGTTAAAACATCATAAAGAATATATTAAAAAGTATGGTGAAGATATGCCTTATATTAAGGATTGGAAGTGGCAAGATACAGAAGACATTATCTAATATCTCAATAAATATAGTATAATAAACACAGTGAGAGAAGTGACTCTTATTTTAATCAAAAAAGTCATTGCCAAACTCTCACTTTTATTATGTAAAAATGGTACAATAGAACCAGAGAAACATTTGGTAAGAAAACTAAATAACTATATAGATTTTATATTGATAGAAGAATTAGTAAAAGATTTATATAGTATAGAGGAAGGTTTAGTATACTACTAGTGATAATTTTTAAAGTGTTGAAATACGAGCGAAAAAATAAAAAAGTGTTACTGGTTATATATACATTTTATCAGTTTAATAAAAAAATATAAGGTTTTAGACTATTATAATTAAGGTATCTATTTATATACTTATTTTAATTATAAATAAAATTCATTCTATCTTTTTTGTAGCACCACTGGTTTTTCTTCACTAGTATTTTTCTTTTTATTATTTACTAATGACATAAGAGCCTCATACCTCGGTTGAAGTTCTAATTCCAAATATCTCATATATCCTTTAATATTATGAGAGGTAGGAAGAGACACATTTTTATTATCAGCCCATTCTTCAATAGCAGGAAAAGCCTGATTTTCTAAGTAATACCATTTTCCGTCTTCTTTATTAAGCATAAAGTCAAATCCACATAATACACCAAGCTGTCTATTACAATTTTGCATTATATTTTCACAAACATCTAAAACTTCACTTGGTAAGACCAAGTTGTTTGTATCAAATCCATGCTCATTTAGAATTTTTACCTTTTCATAAGAATATCTAGGTTGTGAAAATGAAATATTTTCTCCACCAGAGTAATAATTAAACATTTTTTTAGCACCAATAAAATATTTTGAGTCTGGATTTAGAAAAATACTTTCAAGAAGACCTCTTCTTTCAAATTTTTCATTAATTTCAGCTGAATACTTTAGACTTGCACCCATCACATCTCCAATACCTCCTGATAAAACTCTTAAATAAGTTTTATACTTGCCTGGATTTTCTAAATATTGCTGAAATATAGAATTATCAAAAACCTCTTTATAAGGTGCTTGCTTATAATATTCATCATAAAATGATTTTATAGTCTCTAATTGTTCTATATTTTCTATCAAAAACTTATCTAAACCACCATTTTCTAATTCAGTTTTAAAAACAGCTGGAAAAAATGGTTGTTCAAAATATTCACATACAGACATCGAAAATGGATAATTGAAATGTTTACCTGCACTTGAAAATATTTTTTGATCAAAAACCTTTTTATATTCATTTAAAGGAGTATTTATATCACATAATGATGTATCATCCATAATTAAACAGATTGTATCTTCTGTAATATCTTCTTTATTATAAGTAATTTCAAATCCCTCATTTTGCAATCTTTCTATAAATTTTTGTCTTTTCTCCTTAATAAATGATTTTACTTGAATACGAGAAAACTGATGATTAATTGTATATAAGTCTAGTTCTCCCTTAACCCACATCGGTTCAATATAAATTTTAATATTTTTATTCTGCATCATACCATCTCCTAAAAAATATATTCTATTATACTATTTCAGAAAATAAATACAACTATTTTTAATAAAATATAATATGTTACAACTAAACAAGTTAAAACAAACAAATACATAATAAATGTTGTAAATAATCTCTTTTTATTTGACACCAATATTTGATTAGGAATATAATTTATAGTAGGAGGTTAACATGAAAGAAGAGTTAAAAAATATAATTTTAATGGGTCTTGGAGCTATGAGTTTAACTACTGAAAAGGCTAAAGAGATGAAAGAAGAACTATTAAAAAAAGGGGAAGAAGTATACGCTACTGGAAAAGTTAAAAATGAAGAATTAAAACATGATATCTGTGAAAAGATAAAACAAAATGTTACTGTAATTATAGATGATAATAGTAATGAACTTTCAAAAGAACAACTAAAGAAAAAAATAAAAAATATGAGTACTGAAGAGAAAGAGGAATTATTGACTTTACTTACTGAAAATAAAGAGTAGAATAGTCACAAAAGTTAAATGAGAAATAGTGCTGAACGTCTAAAAGAAATATTATCTGTTTTTAAAAAGTATCATTTTCCTAAAGAAATAACACCAGAAAAATTAAAATTAGCTTTAGAAGATTTAGGTCCAACATTTATTAAAATGGGTCAGATTATGGCTTCTCGTGAAGATTTGATTCCAAAAGAGTATTGCCAAGAACTAGCAAGACTTAGATCAGCTGTAAAACCTATGCCTTATGAAACTGTAAAAAGTATATTAGAAGGCGAGTATAATTGTAAATTAGAAAAAAAGTTCAAAGATTTTTCAAAGGAACCAATAGGTTCAGCCTCAATTGCCCAAGTACATAAAGCTAAGTTATTAGATGGAACTCTAGTAGCAGTCAAGGTTCAAAGAGAGCAAATAGAAGAGCTTATGAAAATTGATATGAATCTATTAAAAAAAGCTATTTCTATTCTGCATATTAATAAATTTATGGGAGATATTATTGATTTAGTAGCTGTTGTAGATGAAATGTATATTAGAGCCAAAGAAGAAATGGATTTTAATATTGAACTTCAACATATTAAAGAATTTACTAAAAATAATCAAGATCTTGTCTATATAAAACCAATAAAAGTATATGAAGACTTATCCTCATCAACCATCTTAGTAATGGAGTATATTGAAGGAAATAAAATTAATGAACTAACTACTTTGAATAAACTTGGTTATGATTTAAATGAAATAGGAGAAAAATTAGCTCATAATTATATTAAACAAGCAATAGATGATGGATTTTATCATGCCGATCCCCATTCTGATAATATTAAAATTATTGATGGTAAAATCGCTTATTTAGATTTTGGTATGATGGGTAGTCTTTCTAAATATAGTAGAGAATTATTAGAAGAATGTATAAGAGCTATTGTTTCTGATGATATTGCCTTAGTTGCTAGAATATTAGTTCTTTTAGATACTAAAAAAGATATCGTTGATTATATGAAATTAAAAAATGATATCAAGATGGTTTTAGAAAGAAATAAAAAAGTTGAAATATCTAGTATTGATATAAAGTCTTTTACTTCAGAAATATTTGCTTTATTACAATCAAATGCTATAACTTTACCAAAAGAAATTACTATGCTTATTAGAGGTATTGTTGTCTTAGAGGGAACCTTAGAAGAAATTAGTCCTGAAATCAATTTGATTCAAGTTCTAGAAAAAAGATTTGATTATACTAATATCTTAAGTAAAAACAAGGTAAGAGATTTTTTCTTAAATAGTCTAAAAAGTGGTGGTAATTTAATGTTAATTCCTAATGAATTACTAACTACTCTAAAGGGTGTTAATAGTGGAGAATTAAGATTCAATATTGAACTTACTGATTCAAAACATCAAATTGATCGTATCGAGCGAATTGTTCATTTAATAATAATTACAGTATTAGATGTAGCTTTCATCATTGGAACTAGTCAAATAATAGTAAATATCGAAGACAATTTACCCATTATTTTTCATATGTATTTATTAGGCGCTATTATTTGTACAACTTGGCTTTTATATAAGTTACTTATGTCTAAATTTAGAAAGTATTAATTAATAGAAAAAATAGTAAGCAAAGAAACACTCTTACTATCTTTTTAGTGTATTAAAAATACTATAACCAACTTCCATTTTTATTTACACAGTAACTAGGACAGAACCAAAATAAATATCATCTTAACTAAACGCAATTTCTGTCTCAATTGAAGTATCGAATACTGCAATAAATAAAAAGATAATTCCCGCTATTAAGATTAAAATAGTAGCAATAAAGTTTAAATTAGTAAAAAAAACCTTATTTTGACTGTCACTAGGTGTTAATCCCTTTACACTCTTATAACCATCACTAAAGAAGTAATAATAAACACCTAATACAACAGCAAAAATTAAAATCATTAATTTTCTATAATCCTCTTTAGCTTTTAAATCATTACATAAAAAATACTTTTTTTCTAACTCATTTGCATAAAAAGATAAAAAAATAATAACTAAGTATAAAATCCAAATATAATCCTCAATTTCAATAGCTTTTAATCTTTCATAAGTATCATTCATATTAAAATATATTCTATCAAGTAAAATAATATAATTTTATAGGTGATAAAAATGAATTTAATTCCTAATATACCAGCCAAAGCCTTTTCTTTTAGTGCTGTAGTAGTAGGTTATTTACTAATTGATGATTTAACTGCCAACGAACAAAATGCTTTAGGAAACTGGCTAATGTTAACAGCTCAAGTATTATCAACCAATGCTTTTTATAGACAAGTACAACAAGAAAGAAAAAATATAAAAACAACTCAACCAGATAATGAAACTTGGAATACTAAAAGAGAAATTATGATGTTACAAAAAATGGTTGATGCTCTAAATAAAGAAATAGAAACCCTAAAATCAAATATTTGAAACTGTATCTTCATCTTGAGTAGTTTTATATTGAAAGTATAAAAAACATAAAGTACCAATAAGTACAAAAA
>CAOJZZ010000037.1 GCA_948466315.1 uncultured Mycoplasmatota bacterium
ATAATTTAATACATAAAAACATCTAAATTTAATCATAAAGTTTACTCCTTTATGATTAATTACATTATTTCCTTTGAAATATAAGGTTTTAAAAAGTATGACTAAGTTATTGACTTACTTTACGAATATCATTCTTTTTAACTTATTATTATATATTTAATACCTTCTAGACTAAGTTTTGACTAGTAAATAAATTATTTACTATAATAATAACTTTATTTTATAAATATATGCATACAAAATAGAACACATTTTATTGATAAAACACTAAAATTATAGTATATTTGATATAGTAAAGTAGTAAAATTTGAAGGATTTTATCTTCATAAAGGAGTAAACTTTGTGACAACAATAACCCCTAAAAACAGACAATATAACAAATTAAATTTCAACTAAAAAAGTGCAATTATTAATCACTAACAACTACACTATTAAAAAACATATTTTAATTATTAATAACCATATCTTAAAACATCAAATGTCACATTATAAGATACTCCATCATTTAAAGCTAAGCTCTCGGAGGGATAAAGTAAATCAAACATATATGACTTACCAAGTCCTATAGCACCTCCTCTATCAAGAACAATAGCTAAAAATGTCCCAATACTTGAGTTATTAACTTGAATAATACTTCCAAATGGATATTTACTATCTCCTGCTACTATTCTAACATTTCCATAGGTTGCATCTTGATAATAAATATCTCCATTACCAACATACTTTCCACTAGCAAGATAACCACTACACCCAACACAATCTGGTCCATATCCACTCATTTTACCAATCTGTCTTTCTAAAACTACCGAATCAGTTGTATTATCAACCTCATCTTCCACACTAACAGATTCTAAATCAGTATTATCTGTATCAGTCACTAAAACAACTTCATCTTCTTCTGTTGTATCAAATGACTCAACCAAAGTTTTTTCATCCCTTTTATTCTCTTTACTAAACAATACCTCACTAGGTAAATACTTTACCGCCACATCTAAAGAATAAAGAACTTCATCTACTTCTTCATTAGATACTGCAAGAAAAGTAAGAGGTATCATAATCATCAACAGTTTGTTAATGATAGAAAAAAAATACTTCATAAAAAAACTCCTTGCAAATATGAGTCTATCATATTTACAAAGAGTTTACAAATATATCTCTAAATTTACAAATATTACCACTATTTAATTCTCTGACAAGTAAATCCTTCAGCCTTTTTATTTTTCTCTAAAGTATCCATATCTTGTCCATTCTGATACTCAGGATAAACTCCACCCGCCTCTGTATAAGTAGCTGTAACTGTATCAACATCTAATTCTGCATAATTAAAAACATGTTCCTCTGTCATTGTCCCCTGACTAAGTTCACAAGAAACAGATATTCCATTAAGATTCTTAGCATAAGCAGAAATCGTTTTACATGTATTATTCATTTTATCTAATTCATCCTTATCAAGATTCATATCTCCTCTAGTTTCAATAGTATAATACAACTTACTAAGCTTATTATCTTTAAAAGCAAAATCCTGCTCATACTTAAAATCAAAATTATTAGAACTTCTACTCATCTTACACTTCAAGGTACCCGTAGTAATCTTCTCTTCTATGTTCTTATTCCCTAACTTCATTGTCTCAATATAACTAGATATCTCTGGTAAATACCATACCATTAATAATATAGCAATAAATACTAAAATCAACATTGTATATTTAAGCTTACTAGGTGGTTTATAATCTATTTGAACTTCTTTTAAGGCCTTTTTCTTTTGACTAGCTTCATTAGCAGCCATAATATTATCAACTATACTAGTATTATTCATTCCAGGAATAGAACTCATATTAGAAGAATTATTTGTATTATTAGTACTATTTACATTACTAGTATCATTACTAACTCCTGAAGTAGTCATATTATTATTTAAAGAAGTAGTTGAACTACTATTAACACCAATTGAAGGTGTATTAACCATATTATTGGTAGAACTAACACCACTATTACCACTTGATACGTTACCACTAGCAACGGTATCATTAACTACTGTATTAATTAAAACAGGCTCATTAGAAACAGCAACTTGAACACCTGCTATACCAGTATTAGAAACTGTATTATTAGCTTGTGAATTACTAGTACTATAAGAACTATCTGGAATACTTGCTGTAATACTAGGTTGATTATTAACATTTTGACTATTTACTCCAGTAGGTATAGTATTAGTATTATTTCCCTGATTAGAACTATTATTAGTAGTAGGATTAACATTATTATTCACACTATCACACCCTATTCTCTTTTTATTATAACATAACTACTTATCGTAAACTAGATATTTTTTCCTGAAAATTTTCGCCATTAATTATATAACTACCAGCAACCAACATATCTGCTTGTAAACACTTACTCTTAGTATTATCATTTATCCCACCATCTACACTAATAATTGCTGGAATATTATACTCTTCAAGTAATACCCTAACTTCTTCTATTCTATTCTTACTTTCTTCAATAAAACTCTGTCCTCCCTGGCCTGGTTCTACACTCATAATAAGTATCAAATCAACATATGGTAAATATGGAATAAGTGTTGATATCTTAGTTGTTGGCTTAATAGCAAGCCCTGTTTTAATTGAATAATCTTTTATCATCTGTAAACATTTTAAAATATCTTGATCTACTTCTACATGAAAAGTAATATATTCTGTATTAAGTTCTGCATACAAAGGAATATATTTTTTAGGATCATCTACCATCAAATGAACATCAAGTCTTTTTGATGTATATTTATAAATATTTTTCATCTGGGAAAAAGGCATTGTTTTATTAGAAACAAACTTACCATCCATTATATCAAGATGAATATAATCTACATCTGTTAAATCTAACAATTTTAAATCCTTAGGAGCATTTTCACTACTTAAAAAACTTGCACTAACTTTCATTCTTTTCCTCCCCAATAAAATTCAAATAATTATCATATCTACTTTTCATAATATTATTCGCAAAAACTGCATCTCGTACCTTACATTCTTTTTCATTTACATGACTACAATCTTTAAAAGGACAAGAATAGAAAGAAAACTCAATAAAAGAAGCTCTAATTTTTTCTTTAGAAAAACCTTTAAAATCAAGTGCAGAAAAGCCTGGTGTATCCATAACTTTCCCATCAAATAATGCAAACAACTCTACTACCCTAGTAGTATGTTTTCCTCTTCCAAGAGCTAAAGAAATCTCTCCTGTCTCCAAATTCCAATCTGGCTGTAATTTATTTAATAAAGTACTTTTACCAGCTCCTGTCTGCCCAGTAAAAACCGTCGTTTTTCCTTTTAATAAATATTTAATCTTATCAAGCTCTACATTAGAAACCACAGAATAACCAATACTTTGATAATAAAACAAAATATCATCTATTTCACACTTTTTATTTATATCAAGTAAATCTTCTTTAGTAACACATATGATCGGTCTAACATTATGCAACTCCATTAATACAATCAATTTATCTAATAAATTCAAAGACAAATCTGGTTGTACTAAACTAGTTACTAAAAGTGCTTGGTCAATATTACTAACTTTTGGTCGTAAAAATTCATTTTTTCTAGGTAATATTTTTTCAATTAACTTTTTTTCCTTATTGAAAAGAACATAATCCCCAACTAAAGGTAGAATATGCTCCTTTCTAAAAATACCTCGACACTTACAAGGATAAGTTTCTCCATTACAACTAACTATATGTAAATCACTAATAATTTTAATTATTTGTCCTTGCATAAAAACTCCTTTATTAACTAATCATTAGAAGTAGTATTATCTCCTGTCGAAGGAGATGTTGGCTTACTAGTTGGAGATGAAGATGGACTAGGCTTTGGAGAAGATGAAGGAGATGGCGATGGACTAGGTTTTTCAACTGGCCTCTTAGCAATCACCACTCTAAGCGTTGTTCCTTTAATAATAGGACTACCCACTGATCTATTTTGACTAATAATTTTTCCTTCTTCATATTGTGTTGTTTCTTGTTCAGTAGAACTAATTTCCAAACCATATTTTGCACAGAAAGCCTCAGCATCATCAATTGTCCAACCTTCCGCATTCATATCTGGGAATGTATCTACAACATTTGGAATATATAAAACTATAGCATCACCTTTTTTCACCTTTGTCCCAGGTGCCAAAGATTGCCCAATAATTTTATCTTCATCATAATCTTTAGTATTACTATCTGGCTCCTTTTTCTCAACAGTAACAACAAGAGAATATTTTGTTTCTAATTCAGCTTTAACCTCAGCATAATTTTCCCCAACATAATTTTTAAGTTCAAATGTTTCCTCACCATTTGATTTATATATCGTAATTTTAGTACCATATTTTACACTACGACCCTTCTCTGGATTTGTCTTTACCACTCTATTTTTCTTAATTTTAGAAGATGCTACTTTCTTAA
Organism: uncultured Mycoplasmatota bacterium; assembly: GCA_948466315.1. Lineage (GTDB taxonomy): Bacteria > Bacillota_I > Bacilli_A > RF39 > UBA660 > CAOJZZ01. Next base: position 4,436 of record CAOJZZ010000037.1, read on the forward strand.
TATTTGTATTAACTTCAAAACCAAGTTTTTGTAACTTTTTCTCACAAGCACTAACTGTAAGTTTACTACAATCAGGTACTGTAACAGCTTTTTTATTTGAAAAAATTGGAACTATAAAGAAAATTATAATTAGTAACAAAGCAATTCCACCAAAAATACTAGATAATATGATAATTAATTTCTTATTTCTTTTATCCTCTTTATCCTCAATCTTAGTAGCAATATCAGCTGTATCCTCTTTTTCTTCAATATCCTCAATTTTTTTAATACCCTTAGTACTTTCTGCATCATGTTCAGGATATTTATATTGATAAACTTCCTCATCCATTCTACTATCGTCTAAAGCTGTAAGTAAATCTTCATGCATACTTCTCACATCATCATAACGATTTTTTGGATTTTTAGCAGTTGATTTTAAAATAATATTTTCAATACTTTGTGGTATTCCTGGATTATCCTCCCGTAAACTAGGTAGTGGATCCCTCATATGTTTTAAAGCTATTTCAACAGCATTATCCCCTCTAAAAGGTAATATTCCACTTAATAGCTCATAAAAAATTATTCCCATAGAATAAATATCACTTTTAATAGTAGAACCTTTTCCACTAGCTTGTTCTGGTGGTAAATAATGAACTGACCCCATAACTGAATTAGTCTGAGTAAGCTGAGTTGAATTAAGTGCCATGGCAATACCAAAATCCGTAATTTTAACTTGACCATCATCTTTAATCATAATATTTTGTGGTTTTAAATCACGATGAATTATATAAGAATCATGAGCCTGACTCATACCATCAGTAAGTTGAAGCATTATATCAATAGCCTCAGATAAAGTTAAAGTACCACGTTTTTTTAATAATTGTTTTAAAGTTTTTCCTTCAATATATTCCATTACAATATAGTAAAGACCATCATCTTCTCCTACATCATACATTTCAACAATATTAGGATGAGCTAATGAAGAAGCCGATAAAGCTTCACGCTGAAATCTTCTAACAAACTTTTCATCATTAGATAAATCTCCTCTTAACACTTTTATCGCAACATTTCTATCTAAAATAGTATCATGACCTAAATAAACATTGGCCATTCCACCCTCACCTATTGCTCTAATAATCTCATAACGATCATTAATTTTTTGTCCTTTTGTAATCACTTATCTTCACCTTCTTCACATCGAATCAAATAAGCAACCGAAATATTATCTGTTCCACCCCTATTATTTGCCTTTTGTATTAACTTAATAACTTTATCTTCAATAGATTCTTCTCCTAATAAAACCTTCTCAATTTGCTCTTTATCTAACATATTAGTAAGACCATCACTAGATAACAAAATCTCTTCAATATCCATATCACAGTCAAAAACATCAACATCAATTTCTAATGAAGCTCCAAGTGCCTTCATTAATACATTCTTCTTTGGATGATTATCAGCTTCTTCCTTAGTAAGTTCTCCTGCACTAACTAAAAGATTAACTAAAGTATGATCATATGTAACTTTATGAAGTTTTGCATCTTTCATCACAAAACCACTAGAGTCTCCTACATTACCAAAAAGTAAATAATCACTTGTCAGTACTGCCATAACCAAAGTAGTCCCCATACCTTTACTTTCTGGATGACTCTTTTCATGTTGAAATATCAAAGTATTAATCTCATCAACAGAATCTCTAATCCAATTAACTGCATCCACCTTACTCATATTCATAAATGTTTCTTTAAAATGTTTTCCTAAATAGCTAATAGCAATAGAACTAGCCACCTCTCCAGCAGAATGTCCTCCCATTCCATCAGCAATTGCCATTAAATAATGCCCCTCATTATTCTTAGTAATAATTACACTATCTTCATTATGATCTCTAACTTTTCCAGCATCTGTTAAATAAAAAGATTTCATAAATCCTCCTTCTTACTTCTAAGTTGTCCACACGCAGCACTAATATTACGTCCAAACTCCCGTCGTATAGTAACATTTACATTATTCTTTTTTAGTATATCATAAAACCTCATAATTTGAACAGTATTACTTCTTTTAAATTCCAAATTATTTGTTTCATTATAAGGAATTAAATTAATATAGCAACAAATCCCTTTAACTAACTTACTAAGTGCTGCTGCATCACTATCACTATCATTTATTCCACTTAATAAAATATATTCAAAAGTAATTCGTCTTTTAGTCTTTTCTGTATATTTTTTTAAAGTAGGAATTAAAACATCTAATGGATAAACCTTATTAATAGGCATAATTTTATCACGAATTTTATTGGTTGCGCCATGCAAACTAATAGCCAAATTAACTTGTAAGGAAAAATCACTAAATAACTCAATTTTTGGAACGATACCACAAGTAGAAACTGTTATATGTCTAGCTCCTATAGCTAGTCCTTTCGGATGATTAATTATATGTAAAAAAGAAAGTAAATTATCATAATTATCAAAAGGTTCTCCAATTCCCATAACTACAACATGACTAATACGTTCTAAAATATCAGCCTCAATCATCAGAATTTGTAATACCATCTCATATACTTCTAAATTACGAACTTTCTTTTTTCTACCAGACTCGCAAAACTTACACCCCATATTACACCCAACTTGACTAGAAACACACAAACTATTACCATAATCATGTCTCATAAAAACAGCTTCTATATAAGAAGAATCAGCTAATTCAAATAAATACTTACAAACATCAACATCTTCTTGTTTAGAAACTATTTCAAGTCTAGAAAGAGAAAAATCCTCATCTAACTTTTCTATAACCTCCTTTTTTATATCTGTAATTTCAAAAAAACTTTCTATTCTTTTCTCATACAACCAAGAAAACAACTGCTTAGCATGAAACTTCTTAGAACCAATAGTTAAAAAATAATTTTCAATTTTCTCCAAAGTCAGACCATAAATATTCAAAAACAACACCTCAATCCGAATATATTTACTATATCACAACAATTAATAATATAAAATAAGAACCAAAGCAATATACAAAAAAACACTATACAAAATATAGTATTATAATTAAATCGGACTATTAATTACTTCAATTTTTCCATAATCAGCATATTTTAATGTAATACTCATCTTCTCAGTACAAATACCCTTTGCTAAACAATAACTATTAAGTCCAAAAGTAATTTTTTCAGTATACCCTAAATCATCTGTTGATAAAACTATTTCATTTGGAACTTCCTCTATATCTAAAGTACCACCCTCTAATAATTCTACTAAAGTTGCAGAAGATACTAAAAAGTTATAAACTTCCATACCACTTTCATAATTAGTTTTTGAAACATAAGTAGCTTTAAGTAATACATTAGAAATATTTTCTATATCCATAAATTTATTATATTGATAAGGATTATCTGCCTTTAACCATAATTGATTATTTTTATTTAAGTAATTATCATGATCTCTATAATAATCAATACTAGAAACTCCATCACTCATTTGAAATAATTCTAAATCCTTATAACGACTACCTTTATAAGTTACTACTTTATCATCTACATTTATTTCATAGCAAAAATTATAATTCTTACCTACAATATTTTGAATAGAAAAATGATAAGGATTACCTTTTTCATATTCCCGTGTTTTTGGATTAACTGGAGTAGAATTTCTAGCAACCAATGTCAAAATCAAAAAGAAAACAAAATATACACCAAAAAACATAATCGCCCTACCCCTAGGAGTCTTCATAAGTTCTTTAATAGAGTCTAACTTAAAATCTCTACTATCCTTATTTTTATTCATTATTTAAACACCTTACCTAATAAGCTATTACTATCAACTCCATTTAAATAACTAGAAACACTCATTTTCTTTTTACCAAAAGGTTTTATTTCAGTAATAATAATTTCTCCATCCTTTGTCGAAACTCCTATGCCATCCTTATATATTTGACAAATCTCTCCTATTTCTTTATTAGAAGTATCGAAAGAACCTATTCTAGACTGATAAATTTTAAAAGAAACATCATCTAATAATACATAGACTCCTGGTTCAGGAGAAAGACCTCTAATTTTATTAAAAACCTCTAAAGTAGTTTTATTAAAATCAAGGTGTTCTTCTTCTCTAGTAATTGTATAAGCATAAGTAACCTCAGCTTCATCTTGAACTATTCTATTATTAGTACCCTCAATTATACTAGGTAAAACTTCAATAAGTAAATCCCTTCCAATTACTTTTAGTTTATCTTGTAAGCTTTCCAAATTATCACTATCAAGGATTTCCACCTCACGTTTACTAATAATATCTCCATCATCCATTCCTTGATCCATATACATAATAGTAATTCCAGTCTTAGCATGTCCCTCAATTAAAGCTCTATGAATTGGAGCACCACCTCTAAGTTTAGGAAGTAAAGAAGCATGGACATTAATACAACCTAATCTAGGATATTCCAAAATCTCCTTAGGAAGAATTTGTCCATAAGCACAAGTAACAATCAAATCTGGCTTTAACGCTAAAACTTGCTCATATTCTTCTCTAATACGCCCTGGTTGTAACACTAAAATATTGTTATTAAGAGCTACTTCCTTAACAGGTGGAAAAGTAAGCTCCTTTTTTCTTCCTACTTTTCTATCTGGTTGACTAACCACTCCAACTACTTGATAATTATCAATTACCCCTTCCAATACATAAGCTGAAAAATCAGTTGTTCCCATAAATACAACTCTTATATCTTCCATAATCACATCCCCCTACTAATCATAAATACAGTTACAATAACACCAAAAGTTATTAAAATAGATCCTAAAATTAACAATAAAGTAACTTTTCCGTAAGCATTAGAAAGTGCAAAATCATCTCTATTTTTAAAAACAAATTCTGTAGTGTCTGCATCAGGCAATTTATCAGTATGAACAAGCTTTCTATATCCCATTAAATTATCAAATAAAATATCACCCTCAGCAATATTTTTTTCACAACCTACTGTAGTAACGGGACCAATAAGTTTAAAAATAGCGTCTCCTAAAGGACAATCTTTACAATTTTTTATAAAAGAAGAAATGTCAAAAGAAGTATTTTCATCAATTACACTCCTTGGTATAAAAGCTAAAGCTATATTACCCTTGCCTTTACCTAAAGCTCTCCACTCATCTTTAAAATACTTATAAAGCTTATCCCTATCTTCTCTACTAAAATCCAATCTAAAATTAAGTTTTTGCAAATTTCTAAAACACATAACATAATCTTCTCTAAGATAAGAAAACTTATTCTTTTTATTTTTTATATATTTATTATTCCCCAATAACTGTGAATAAAAATTAGGCACCATCATAGCATTATAGCACCCCATCAACATACTATTAGTAAAAACTAAATCAGAAGAAAAATCAATAATATCTTCCACCCGATACTTAGTAAATAAATCTAAAATTTCAGAAGGCAAAGTCCTACTAATATCCAACTTAACAGCAATACCATTACTCTTAAATTGCTCTGAAAAACTATTAGGATAACCACAAATATAATAACCATTTACAATATACTTATCATAAATATAGCTCAATACTTGATTATTATTCACATCACTATCTTCTAACATTAATTTTTTAGTAACAACATTTCCTAATAACTTATGAATACCATCACTAATATCTATAATAGTTTTCATCTTCTGAAATAACATATCCACCTGTTCCAAAAAACTATCAAAATAGTAAACATCTGAAATTATAACTTGATATTTAAATAAAGCATCATAACAAATAAATAATGCCAAAGAAATATTATCAAATAACTCGTAATTAATAAAATTACTAGCATCCTTATCATAATATAATGGATCATTACAAATATGTTTTAATAAAGATAAAACATCATCTCTTTTTAACATCCAATCCAACATATTTTTCACCACCAAACTAATAAACTATTTTGACGCATTCCAAGCAGATATATAATAAATTGCTCCTAGTACAATTACTACAAAAAGTATCAATAGAAAAATCTTCAATATCGGATTATTCTTATCCCAATAAGAATCAAGATTAGTAGAAGCATTATTCATAAGCTTCTCAAATTCTTCACTATTTTTCTTATTTACCTCTAAATTTGCATTCGCATTGCTTTCATTATTCATATTAGAAGTTGTATCATTATTAAAAAATCCCATCTAAAACACCTCTATTCTTATTTAAGAATATCATATTTTAATAAATTTGACTAGGATTAAAATCAATATCCAGTTTTATTTGCTGATTACCTATATAATGATTACTAATTTTTTCTATAACACTCATCAACTGATCTTCTTTTTTATATTTTAATATAATACCATATCTATATATTTTATTAATTTTAAAAACAGTACAAGGAGAAGGCCCTAAAATTATTGTTGATAATAAATTTCTTTCTAATGCTCGTTTAATTTTCTGAGCTTCTTTTTCTATATATTGACTATTTACTCCACTAATTCTTAAATAACAAAGATAATAAAATGGAGGATACTTTAAGCATTTACGAATCATCATTTCTTGTTGATAAAATCCTAAATAATCATGTTTCTTTGTATACTCAATAGCATAATGATCTGGATTAAATGTTTGAATAACCACTCGACCAGTCTTCTTACTTCTACCACTTCTTCCTGCTACTTGTGAAAGTAAAGAAAAAGTATTTTCACTACTTCTAAAGTCTGGAATATTTAAACCCACATCAGCATTAATAACCCCTACCAAAGTAACATTAGGAAAATCAAGTCCTTTAGCTACTATCTGTGTACCAAGTAAAATATCATATTCATGATTTTTAAATGCTGTAATCATCTTTTCATGCATACCCTTTCTACTAGTCGTATCATAATCCATTCGTAAAACCCTAGTATCAGGAAATATATTTTCTAATTCCTCTTCAATTTTTTCTGTACCAACCCCTAAATCTGAAATAGATTTTTCCTTACATTCTGGACAAGTATTATATACTTTTGTTCCATATCCACAATAATGACATCTAAGTGTTTGACTACTTTTATGATAGGTAAGACTAATATCACAATTAGGACATTTAAACGTATAACCACAATTCTTACAAGTAATAAAAGATGAATAACCTCGTCTATTAAGAAATAAAATAACCTGTTCATCTTTATCTAATACCTCTCTCATACTATTAACTAGTGTATCAGAAAAGTGATATTTACTTGTTTTTATAGAATCATTCATATCAACAATTAAAACATCTGGTAAACTTCTTCCATTTACTCGATGAGGTAACAAAAGCAGTTTATAAACTCCCTTTTTAGCCCTAGCCATAGCTTCAAGTGATGGCGTAGCACTTCCCATTACTACTGAACAATTATGATACTTTCCACGTAAAATAGCCACATCCTTAGCATTATACCGCGGATTAGAATCATTCTGTTTATAAGAATCACTATGTTCCTCATCTATAATAATGATACCGATATTAGTAAGAGGCGCAAAAATAGCACTCCTAGCTCCAATAACAATAGAAGCTTCCCCTCTAGCAATTCTTCGCCACTCATCATATTTTTCCCCATCAGAAAGAGCCGAATGCAAAGCAGCAATTTTATCACCAAATCTCTTTTGAAACCTTTCAACCATCTGAGGAGTTAAACTAATCTCTGGTACTAAAACAATACTACTTTTTCCCTTTTTTAAGGCTTCATCAATAAGTTCCATATAAACTTCTGTCTTACCACTACCAGTAACACCATATAATAAATAAACTGGATAAAATTCTCCTTCTAATACTTCTTTTACAACCCCACTCTGCTCACTAGTAAGCTCTCTTTTAGCCTCTTGTTTATAATCATATAAAACCCGGTAATGTTCCCTAACCTCTTCTACTAATATATTTTTCTTCACTAAAGTTTTCAAACTACTAGCAGAAATATCCATAAGTTCCTTTCTTAAAACAGCTCCATTACTTTTACATCGCTCAATAATCTTTTTTTGAGACTCATTAAATTTATAATCATCTAATAAAACAGATGAAAGCTTATAATAAGTATCAAATTTAATACCAATATTCCTTCCCCTTTTAGCCTTTAAAGCTTTAGGTAACATCACTTGATAACAACAAATTAAAGGTGATAACGTCTGTTGCTGAATCTTTTTTCCCAACTCTAATAACTCACTATTTAAAACAATATCCAAGTCCCTAATACTAATAATTGATTTTAATTTATCAAAATTAGAACTATCCTTAATCTCTAAAACAAACCCCTCTAATGTCTGTCTTCCAAAAGGAACCTCTACCCTAATTCCTAATCGAATGTCTTTCAAAAGTTCATTTGGAACAACATAGTCAAAAATACGATCAACACTTTTATTAGAAATTTGTACTAAAACACCAACAACCAAAGTATCACCTCCTTATTTATTATTATAACATGCTCTAATTTATAATACGAAAAAAAAGAAATTATCCTATTCAGATAATTCCAAAATAATTATAAAAATTAAAATAATCGTAAAATATCATTAAACGTAATCACAATCATTAAAAGCATTAACAAAAATAAACCAATCGCATGAATCTTACTTTCAAGTTCAGGACTAACAGGAGAACCCTTTATTTTTTCTATAATTATAAATACTATATGTCCTCCATCAAATGCTGGAAGTGGTAATAAATTAATAAATCCTACATTTATACTTAAATAAGCTACTAAAAATAAAATACTAGCAAAACCCGCTTTACTTTGTTCACCAACTATAGAATAAATCCCAACTGGTCCAGATAATTGATTAAGTTTAATTCCTCCAGTAAATAAATATCCAACTGTAATTGCCATTTGTTTAAATAAAGAACATGTTTTCTTATATGTATATACTAAAGAATCTACAAAGCCATGCGTTTTTTCTTGTTGTAAACCTATTCCATATCGATAGGTTTCCTTACCATCCACTTTAATCTTTTTAGGTTTAAAAGAATAACTATCCTTACTTCCATCCTTTTTAAGTACTTTAATATCAGTCTTACTCTTAGGATCAGCAACAGCTAAATATAAAGAAATATCATCACTAGTAGTAATAGAATGCCCATTAATTTCTAAGATTTTATCTCCCTTACTCATTCCTGCTGAATATGCTGGATAATCTTTTTCAACAGAAGAAACAACAGGATTCATTGTTGTCCCTCCCCAAACTAAAGCAATAAAAAATAAGATTAAAATAGCAGAAATAAAATTATTACCAGCTCCAAAAAACATAATCAAAAAACGTTTGAAACAAGATTTAGAACCTAATCTCCGATCTTCTGGAATATCTGATTCTTCATCATCATCAATATTTTCACCAGCTAACTGACAAAAACCCCCAATAGGAATAGCCCTAATAGTATACTCAGTTTCACCCTTTTTCTTACCAATAATCTTAGGTCCCATACCAATAGCAAACTCATAAACATAAACACCACACATTTTAGCAAATATAAAATGCCCAAATTCATGAATTAAAACAATAACTCCTAATATAACAATAAACAATAATAAATTCAAAATAATATCCAATGTAATTCCTCCCTACTATATAATACCCAAAATAAAAATAAATGCTAAAGATACAAAAATCAAACTATCTAATCGATCCAATACACCGCCATGCCCAGGAATCAACTCTGAAAAGTCTTTTTTACCATAACACCGCTTTATCGAAGAAAATGCTAAATCACCAATCTGACCAATAACAGAAAGTAAAGTTGTAACAAGTATTAATAATACTAATGATACTCCAGGATTAATTACGGTCACATAAAAACTACTCGCAACAATTACTCCCATTATTAACCCACCAATAGAACCTTCAATAGTTTTATTAGGAGAAATAGAAGGCGAAAGTGGATGAGTTCCTATTAACATACCAGTAAATAGTGCAAATGTATCTGTAATAGTAGTAATCAATAATAAATATATGATATAAGAAATATCAAAATTACGTGTTATAATCAAAAGATTAAAACTAAGTCCTACAAACAAAACAGAACCAATCAAAAATAAAGCATCATCTAAATTATATTTATCATTATTATTAATAAACACTAAAGGCATTAAAAATGCAAATATTATAAAGGTAATAACCTGATAATTAACATTATATTGAAACTCTATAGATTCATAATTACTAAGTGCAAAAAAAACTACCAGTAAATAAGCAAACATCTTCAAAATAAAAGGAAATTCCTTTTTCGTTTCACGAATATGAATAAGTTCATAAAGTCCGGCTACAGAAAGCAACATCATAAAAATTGAAAATGCTTCTCCACCAATAATGAGTAATGGTACAAAAATACAAATCAACACAATAGCACTAAAAATCCTAATTTTCATATAAATCCTCCACTTTCCAATATAAAAGCAACAAAATCACTTCCTCATAATATTATAAGATAGATTAAAAGCTCAGTCAATGTACATAAAATAATAAAAGCATTAATAAATTATACCATAAAAGAATTTCAACATAATTACAAATTAATCACCCACCATAATCTGATATGGATTAAAAACTGTTCCATCACCACTAGATACCGTAATACCAGGTACTAATGAAACCGTTGGTCTAACAGCACCATAATAAAGTTCACTGTAGAACAAATTACCATTACTCTCCAAAATAGATATTATACTTTCTTTTGAAGATGTGTTTAAACTCCCATAACCATTAGGCGACAAAAGGAAAAACTTTTGACCAATATTTAGATATCCACTTGATGTATATCCAGAATATCCATGTCCTGCTAATGTTACTTCATCTGCTGTTAGTAATGCTACTGGATATGTTAATAATCTATTCCCTTTCTCATTACTTACTGTATATTTATCATCAACACTAGGACATTCTAAACTAGGTTGATTTAAATCAATCACTCTACCAAAAGCACCATAATATATATTATAATCATCTTTCTCAAATATACTTCTATCATTACACCAAATAGTATCTTCTAAAATATTAGTATAATTAGTCATATTATCACTATACCAATCATCTATATATTTTTTTATTGTTGAATCTACATTATCGTACATATATCCTACATCCGCTGGTGAGGAATATCCACTATTAAAAGAACTTTTACCTATCTGACTAGCTGTTCCAGTGTTATTACAACTTCCATCTTCACCTACTACTCCATTATAGATTACCTTTACTCCTCCTGTTTCTGTTGTTCGAACCATCTTCCAACAAAATCCTGCAAAA
>CAOJZZ010000038.1 GCA_948466315.1 uncultured Mycoplasmatota bacterium
TTTATTTTTTTCTATATTTAATTAAATTTTCTCGTAAAAAACCTAAACTCAAATACTACAATCATTTTTATTTCTACCATTTTTAGATAAAATATAAATAATTGCAAGTACTTTTTTATTATCTATCATAATCTCATCAATTCCACAAATCAAACCCATTTCATTATATTTTACTAATAACCATAAATATCAACAAAATAACTAGAAATTTTAAGACCTTGTAAAAAGTCTTTTAAACCACCAAAAACAATATAATTTGTATCAGATGAATCTTTAAAAAATCATATACACCTAAGTTATATTTAATATATTTTTCTCCTTCCATAAGTTCATCATATATAAGATATTCATTATTATCAACAAGCAAATCATTAAAAAAAGTCTCAAGATTATCACAACCATAATTCCTATATTCAAAAATAGCCTTTTCTAAATCATCATTTCTCTCTACATCATTATAACTAAATTTCTTAACCCATACTAAAAACTTAGACCATATTTCAGTTATCAAATTTCCATCAAAATCAAAATATTTATCGGATTAAAATTTGCCATAAAATACCTCCTTAAAATAATAAATAATACTTTTAAACTCATTATAACAAATCAACTATTACTAGAAAAAATAAAAAAGATTACAAAAATAGTAATCCCCAACTTATTTATTTTTAAATTTTTCCAAAAAAACTTTATATAATTTGTTACATTTTTCTTTATCCATTTCTACTTTATCTTCATATGGATAAGGTATATTTAAGGTCATATATTTTTCACGACCCAAACGATGAAAAGGTAAAAAATCAACTCTTTCTATATTTTTAATTTTCTTTAAATATTCCACTAAACTATCAATATACTCATAACTATCTGTTATTTCTGGAATAATTACCTGTCGTATCCATACTTTCTTATCTAATTTATTAACAACCTCAATAAATTTTTCTACCATATCTATATTCTGACCAGTAATTTTTTTATATCCTTCTTCTGTTGTATGTTTTATATCTAAAATAATTAAATCTATATATTTCAAAATTTCTTCATAATTACCATTACCTACTCCAGCAGTATCTAACGCTATATGTATATTGTCTTCTTTTAACAATTTTGCTGTTTCAATAATAAACTGATCATGTAATAATGGTTCTCCTCCAGAAAAAGTAACTCCACCTTTATTTTGAAAATAAGGTTGACATCGCTTTATTCTTTGTACAAGTTGTTCTGGCGTATAATTATTTTTACCTCTACTCCACATTTCTGGATTATGACAATACTTACATCGTAATTTACAACCATTAAAGAATACTACTACTCTTATACCTGGTCCATCAACTAATCCAAACGTTTCGATCGAATCTATACTTGCCTTTATCATATTATATTGACTCATGGAATGTCCTAGAAATAACCTCTTCTTGTTGTTTTCTAGTAAGACGATTAAAATGAACAGAATATCCAGATACTCTAATTGTTAATAATGGATATTTATCGGGATTTTCCATAGCATCTATTAATGTTTCCCTATTCAATACATTTACATTTAAATGATGTGCTCCTTGTTGAAAATAACCATCTATTAAACTAACCAAATTTTCTTTTTGTTCATCCATATTTTGTCCTAACGCATTAGGAATAATTGAAAAAGTATTAGAAATGCCATCCTTACAACATGACTCATAAGGAAGTTTAGCAACAGAATTTAATGAAGCAATAGCACCACTGTGATCTCTTCCATGCATTGGATTAGCACCTGGAGCAAAGGCTACTCCTGCTCCTCTTCCATCTGGGGTTGCTCCAGTTTTAGAACCATAAACAACATTAGAAGTAATTGTTAAAACTGACATTGTTGGTTCTGCTTTCCTATATGTTTGATGCTTCTTCAATTCAGAAGAAATTTTATTTACAATCTCCACAGCTATCTCATCTGCACGTTCATCGTCATTTCCATATTGTGGATAATCTCCTTCTATTTCAAAATCCTTTGTAACACCATCCTGATCACGTATAGGTTTAACTTTAGCATACTTTATTGCTGATAATGAATCAGTTGCTACCGAAAGACCAGCTATACCATAAGCCATATAACGATGAACATCAGTATCATGTAATGCCATTTGACCAGCTTCATAAGCATATTTATCATGCATATAATGAATTATATTCATTGCATTAGCATAAATCTCAGCTACCTTTTCAAGAACCTTCCAATAAGCTTTCTTTACTCTATCATAATCTAAAATATCATCAGTCATCATTTCAACATCATCAAGAACTTTTTCTTTCTTCATTTCATCTATTCCACCATTTATCGAATATAATAATGACTTAGCTAAATTACAACGAGCCCCAAAAAATTGCATATCCTTTCCAACACGCATAGCAGAAACACAACAAGCAATAGCATAATCATCTCCATATATTGGTCTCATTAAATCATCATTTTCATACTGAATAGCATCAGTTTGAATAGACATCTTAGTACAATATTTCTTAAAATTATCTGTTAAATTATTACTCCAAAGAACAGTCATATTAGGCTCTGGTGCAGGATCCAAATTAGTAAGTGTATGCAATATTCTATATGAGCTTTTAGTTACCATATGTCTTTTATCATTACCAACACCAGCTATACTACAAGTTACCCATGTTGGATCACCAGAAAACAACTCATCATAATCTGGGGTTCTTAAATGTCTAACTAAACGTAATTTTATAATAAACTGATCTATTAATTCTTGAGCATCTTGTTCAGTAAGTACAGCCTCTTCTAAATCTCTATTAATATAAATATCAAAAAAAGCATCAACTCTTCCCAAACTCATAGCTGCACCATTATTTTCCTTAACAGCAGCTAAATAACCAAAATAGGTCCATTGGATAGCCTCTTTAGCATTATCAGCAGGTCTAGAAATATCAAAACCATAATTTCTAGCCATTTCTTTTATTTCATCAAGAGCTCTATACTGCATAGATACATCTTCACGAAGTTGAATAAGCTCATTAATCATAGGCCCAACTAAATTATCCCAATCCTTTTTCTTTTGTTCCTTTAAATAATCTATTCCATATAAAGCAATACGTCTATAATCCCCAATTATTCTTCCACGACCATAAGCATCTGGCAACCCAGTTAATAATCCAGCATGACGAGCTTTTCTTATTTCATCAGTATAAGTATCAAATACACCTTGATTATGAGTTTTTCTAAATTTATTAAAATAATCATCTACTACAGGATTTAACTTATACCCATAAGCATCTAACTCCTGATATACCATTCTAATTCCACCATATGGGTTTACTATTCTTTTTAATGGAGCATCAGTTTGAAGACCAACAATTACATCATCATCACTACAAATATATCCCTTATCAAACGAATTTATCCCTGACATATTATCTGTATCAATATCTAAAACATGTTTTTTTAATTCCTCTTTTAATAATTCCTTACACTTCCCCCACACACTATTAGTCTTATCTGTTGTTGATGAAAGAAAAGATTCATCTTCATCATACTGTTTATAATTTAATTGAATAAAGTCTGAAACATTTATCTCCTTCATCCAATTTCCTTCTTTAAAATTTCTCCATTGTTTCATTAATTTATCACCTTCCCCCAATAGTATATCACAATAGTAATATTTTGAATAAATTATTATTGTATTTTACATATTTATTTTTTATGAATTTTGTGGTATAATATGCCTATATGGGGCTGATATGGTTTCGACGGGAATAAAAGAGCATAGACTGCAAGTCGGATGCTTACGTTACAAGCAAAACAAATAAACGCAAACAAAATTAAAAACGCATTTGCTAACATGTTTGGTGGAAACCAAGCTGTTGCTTTCGCCTAATTTAATTAAGGCATGCACTTTCTTTTATCTTTTACCTATGAAGTAAGAGAAGGTTCATTTTAATAGGTTATATCTATTCTCTGTCTAAAGAATAGAAAGAATTTATAGACTGGTATACTATATTGATCGTTAATTATCTTGTAGTATATAAGACTAATTAGTTAACTAAACTTGTAGACGTTTATGTATTCTTTATTTTCGGACAGGAGTTCGATTCTCCTCAGTTCCACCATAGGGAAATTAGTCGAACTAATCGACTTTATATATGAAAGGTTAATTTCGATTAACCTTTTTATATTGCTCGAAAGGAGTTGATTAGTTATGCAAATAATAAAGGAAAAACTAGATATTGATGAGGTATTAGAAAAAAGAATAAAAAATACATTAAAGTTTCTTAATATCAAATCTAAAATTATGAAAGGAAATATTATTCATATTCCTAAAACTAATATCGCTTATATTGAACCCCATAAAATAATAATCAATAATATAACCTATCTATTTTTTAATGAATGTGGGAATGTTTATATCAACACATTAGAAGAATTTATACCTTTTAACGATTTAGAAGCCCATATTAAAGCAAATAAAACTAAACCTATTGACTTTTAGAATAAATACTACTATTATATAAAACCAATAAATGAATGCAGTATCTCGTTTATTAGAAAGAGAGGTACTTCTATGATGAAACACTTAAAATTAAATAAATATAATAACTATTTAAGAGGAGTTAAAGGTATTAGTTTTATCTAGTGCTTTTGACTCCTCTTTTTTAGGTTAAAAAGGAGGAATGAATATTGAAAAAGAATGCAGCAATTTATTGTCGTGTAAGTACAGAAGACCAAGCCAGAGAGGGTTATTCTTTAGGAGAACAATTAGAAAAATTAAAAGATTTATGTAAATTTAGAGATTATAATATTTATGGAATTTATGAAGATGCTGGAATAAGTGCGAAAGATATGGAGCATAGGCCACAGTTTCAAAAGATGTTGGAAGAAGTTAAAAATCATAATATTAATGTTATCGTGGCTTATAAACTAGATAGATTAACAAGAAGTGTTAGAGATTTAGAAGTATTGATTACAGAACTTGAAAAATATGAATGTAGTTTAGAATGTGCGATGGATGATATAAATACATCAACAGCTAATGGTAGATTTTTTGTTAGAATGTTAACTGTATTATCACAATTAGAAATAGAAAGAGTATCAGAAAGAACTAAATTTGGAATGGTAGGAGCAATAAAAGATGGGCACATTCCAGTAAGAAAAACACTTGGATTTATGAGAGATAATAAGAAATTGATTATTAATCCAGCAGAGTCAGAAATAGTAGAAAGAATCTTTGATTTATATTTAAAAGGAAATAGTTATCAAAAAATTGCTAATATCTTTAATGAAGAAAAAGTATTAAATAAAAAATGTTATGATACAACAATACAAAAGATACTTTCTAATCCACTTTATAAAGGTGATTTTATAAGTGGTGGTAGAAATGGAACTCCTATACTTTATGAAAATGTAGTTGAGCCAATAATAAGCAAAAAATTATGGGAAGATTGCCAAGAACAATCAAGAAAGAATACTCGTAATTATACTAGAAGAAATGATTATATCTTCTTTCAAAAAATTATATGCCCTCGTTGTAAAAGAATTATGGCTTGTAAAGCACCTGGTGGAAGTAAAAAGAAATATATTTATTATCAATGTAATGAATGTAAAACTTATATTAGAGAAGATAAATTAATAGAACTTTTAATTGAACAAATTACAGCAATAATTGAATATGATATTACTGTTAGACAATTCTTCGCCCCACTTTTGAAACATAAGGTGGAAAATACAAATGAATTATTATCTAAAGAAATAAATGCTTTAAAAGATAAAATTACAAGATTAAAGGATGCTTACTTAAATAAAATAATTGATATGGAAGAATATAAACAAGATAAAGATTATTTAGAAACTAGAATAAAAGACATTGAATTAAAACAAAAAGAAGAACAAGAACTAGATCAATATAATTTTACTTTTGAAGATATTATGCTAAAACGAGATTTAGAAAGTATTAAATGCTTAATTAATCCACTTTATCAAAGTAGTTTTGAAATCAAATGGAATGAACTTTCAATAAGCGAAAAACAAGATTTAATTATGAGTTATATTGAATCTATTGAAGTAATTAAGAAAGATAATAACGAATTAGAAATCAAAAATATAAACTTTAGAAAAACATTTATTGAAGAATATGCTAATTTATTTAATAAAGGTGCTATAAATAGATTTCAAAATATCAGTGTAAATGGCGAACAAATGCAAGTTGAAGTTTGTGCTCCAATGACTAGAAAAGAAGTAGAAAATCATATTAAAAGATTACAAATTAATTATCCAGTTGATTATCAAGAAATTAAGAAAGAAAAATATAATGACCATCAATTTTGCTTAAAATATACTAGAGAAAATCCATTTAATGAACCATTAAAACTAATACCCTTAATCAATAAAAAAGGGATTAATAAAGTAGATAACTTTGGAGTAATAGAAGTTCCTATTCCTCCTATTACTTATATCTATGCTGATAAGGTAGGTATAGAAAAATGAGTTATGCAATATTTAGAGTAGAGCCAATTAATAAATTATCAGATTTAGCCCAAATCGGATCACATAATAAAAGAGAGAAAAAAGCATATCAGTCTAATCCTGATATTGATATTACAAAAACTAAAAATAATATTGATTTAGTACCTTTATCAGAAAAATATATTAAAGGTTTCTATAACTTAACGAAAGAATATAAAAAAGAACACGACAAGAGAATGGAGACTATGAGAGAAGATAGAAAGAAAACGTTTAAACAAATGGTAGATGATTCCAATAATGTAGTTGCTGATGAACTATTATTTACAAGTGATAATGACTTCTTTAAAAATATGAAAAAGAAAGATATTAAAAAATGGGCAGATACTTGTATGGATTTTGTTTATAATGATTTAGGTTATACAAAAGAACAAGTATTACATTCAACACTACATATGGATGAAAAGACTCCACATATTCATTGTGTAGTTGTACCTCTAATTAGAAAGTTTGATAAAAGAACGAATATTGAAAAATATACTATCTCTAAAAAGCAATATATCAAAGATAAAGCCCATTTAAGCGAGCTTCAAGATAAATACTACCAAAGGTTAATTGATAATGGTTTTGACCTAGAAAGAGGCATAAAAAATAGTGATAATGAGCATATTTCAATAAAAGAATTTAAAAAGATTACAAATAAGTTAGATAACCGATTAGAAAAACAAAATTATCTAATGACAAGAGATTATGAACTACTAGAAGAAAAACTAAAAACTTCTAAACCCACTATTACAGGCAAAGAAGTTAAAATAGATAAAAATACTTACGATACATTAAATAACTTTATGAACACATCAAAAAGAGTTATTAAAGATATGCCAAGAAATCAAGCATTATTTAAAGAACTTACTGATTATACTAAAAGTTATAAAGACCTAGAAAATGAAAAAAGAAATATTCAAGTTGAAGTTAGAAAACTAGAATATCAGAATGAAAAACTACAAGAAGAAAATAGAAAACTTCATAAATTTTTGCATAGTATTTTACAAACACTAAAAAAATTCTTTCATAGATTATTAAAATTAGGAACAGAAAAAGATAAAGATGATATTATATCAGAAATAAAGAAATATCATAAGCAAGATTTATATGATAATCTTGATTTACACGATATAGTCAATGATACATCTAAAGAACAAGAAATAAATGATTATTTATACAACAAAGAATATAATTATGATGATAAAGATATAGGCATTTAAAAAGACGAGCAAATTTCAAATGCTCGTCTTTACTAGACCGTTTATTCCGAAACGGTAACACACTACGCTATTGGCAGAGCCAATAACGAGTTGTGCCAAAGGAGTACCTTTGGAAACCCTATAAAAATAACACTAATCTTGACGAAAAGGTTATTTTTTTTCTAGCATTACTCGTTTATTAAAATAATAATGCTTATTACATATTTCTGTTAATTTTGGTCTATGTGTAACAATAAGGCAAGTTTTATCTCTTAAATATTTATTTATCATATCATAAATTTTAGTTTCTGATAAATTATCTAAATTAGAAGTAGGTTCATCTAAAATATAAATTTCTTTGTCTAACAAGATTCCTCTGATTATATTTAATCTTTGCTTTTGACCAGCTGATAATTTAATTCCTTTTTCACCAACAAGAGTATCTAATCCCTTTTCTAAATTATCAATCCATTCATATAGTCCAGCATCTTTTAAATATTCAGTTAAAGTTTCATTTGAAATCCTTTTGCCTAGACATAGATTTTCCTTAATAGTTAAATCAAATAAGTCAGATTCTTGTGAAATATATGCAACATTAGGGACTTTTGAAGTAGGAGTACCATCAGTTAAATAATTACTATCATCAACATTATAAAATCTACAAAATAATGATAGAAAGGTAGACTTTCCTTGACCAGATTCACCAATAATACTGATTTTATCTTTCTTATTTAAAACGAAGTTAGGAATTTTAATAGCAGTATTACTTTCATCATTATATTTGAACTCAATATCTTTCATAGTTATATTTTTCCAATTTCTAATTTTATTCTGTGATTCTTCCTCTATAATCATTTTTTCAATTTGATTGTTTGCTGATTTGAATTTATTATAATGTATAAATAAAGAAGCAACCCCTCTCAATTCAACATTTAAACCACTAAACATTGAGGAATAAAAGACTAAATATCTAAATACATCTTCACCTGTTTTCATTCTAAAAAATAAACTTATTAATATAATTGCATACATTATATAGACTAATGCATTAATACCATCAGATCTCATTGAGCGAAATACATGGGATTTTTTTAAAGGTCTTTTTACTTCCTTAAATTTATTATTCATTGTGTTTTCTGCATAATTCAGTGCATCAAAGTTTTTGACGATTTTAACATTTTGCAAGAAATCAACAGAGGTTGCATTATATTTTGCATTTTTGTCATTATATTCTTCTTGAATTTTAACATTATATTTTGTAATTATAACATTATAAATGACAATAATAATTGTAAAAATTAAGCAAACAATAAACATAATATAACTTTGTGTCCATACTTGAATTAAGAAAATAGTAATTGCGACGCAGAATCCATTTATTGTCATCATCATTTCATTTAAAAGAGAGACTGTTTCTTCACTTATTATATCTAATTGTTTTTTTAGATAGCCTGTATGTGTATTATTTATTCTAGAAATATTCATATTACAGATTCTTTTAAAATACGATATTTGTAAATCCTTTTTGCTTACTTCAAGAAAAGGTTCCACCTTGATATTCCATAAAATGTTAAAAAATATTTCTAATGCCTTTATTACTATTGTAAAAATAATTAACCATTTAAATTTTTCTAAACTAAAGGGTACAGTTAAAAATATAGATAATATAACAGGCATAATATATAAACATATATTTTCTAAGAATGCATTTATAAAACATAATGCATATCTTTTTTTATTTAATACTTTAAACGGGTACATCATAAATAACACCTCTTTATAATTTTAACATATTTTGCTCAATATTTTTATAAATATATTCAGTTTTATTTAAATTATGGTATATTTATATTAGGAATTAACCTTATTAAAAATTTCCAAACGTGTCTTACTATGGCACCATTGGGAAATCTGTTCGAACTATTCGAACTTTTGATATAGGAATCAATCGAAAGATTGGTTTTTTTCATGTTTAGAAAGAAATCATAGTCGGAAAGGTTGGTGTCTATGGTTAATGTAATCAAAAAAGAAATTGATATGGAAGAATCTTTGAAAAAGAGATTAGAGATTATTTGTGATTTTTGTAATACTAATCCAACATTTATCAATGGTAGTATTCGTAAAATTGATAAGACAAATCTATCTTATATTGAACCACATAGAATAATCATCAATAATAATTTGTTTCTTGCCTTTAATTATTCTAATGAAATCTATATCAATAATTTAAGTAAAAAGATTAAAATATCAGAACTTGAAAACTATATTAAGACTATGAACTAATAATTTATACCACGAACAAGGAATAGACAAAATAAAAATTTTGTTGTATTATGTAAGTGATTTAAAAGACTTACAGAGAAGTAAAAGTATTAGTTAGTAGTACCTTTACTTCTCTTTTTTTGAAAATGAAGAAAAGGAGATGATTTTAGTTGTATGATGATGTAAAAAAGATTGCAGGTATTTATATTCGTGTTTCAACAGAAGATCAAGCAAGAGAAGGTTTTAGTTTACCAGAACAAGAAAAGCGTTTAAGGGCTATGTGTGAGTTTAAAGGTTATGAGGTATATAAAGTATATGAAGATGCTGGAATAAGTGCTAAAACGGGTAATAAACGTCCTGCATTTGATGAATTATTACAAGATATTAAAGATAAGAAATGTAATACGATTGTTGTTCTAAAACTAGATAGACTAACAAGAAGTGTATATGATATGGAACATATTATGAAGTTTTTAGAAGAAAATAATGCTTATCTTGATTGTGCAAATGATGATATCAATACTACAAACGCTAATGGTAAACTAGTTGCTAGGTTACTTACTTCAGTTAGTCAAAATGAAATTTATAAAGGTGATTATGTTCATGGAAAAAGAACGAAACATCCGACTTATTATACTAATGTAGTTGAGCCAATTATCTCTAAAGAACTATGGGAAGAATGCCAAGTACAAAAGAAAAAGAACTCTAGATCATATCAAAGAACATTAACTTATTTATTTTTACAAAAACTTAAATGTCCTAAATGTGGAAGAATACTTGGTGGAAAAGCAACAACAAAGAAAAATGGTAATTCTTACTTTTACTATTATTGTAATGATTGTAAATTAACAATTAAAGAAAATGTAATTGAAGAATTTATCCAAAACTTTATTGATGATATTGTTGAATATGATAGTGTTGTTAATCAATTCTTCTTACCTATGATTAAACAAAAGATAGAGAATCCTAAAGAAGATATTGAAAAAGAAATTAAGAAACAAAAAAGTAAGTTTGCAAGAATTAGAGAGGCTTATGTTAATGAAGTATTCACACTTGAAGAATATGATTTAGAACGAAAAAGAGTTGAACAAACTCTTGAAGAATTAGAAGCAAAACTAACTGAGTCAGAAGTATGTGATGAATTAAGATTTACTCCAGAAGATATTTTGATAAAACGAGATATTGATTATATAAACTCTATTAAATATCCAGAAAAATACAAAGAATATAACAAAACTTGGAAAGATTTTACAAGAGAGCAAAAAGCCGATTTAATTATGAATTATATTGAAGATATAACTTTAAAAGAAACTTACCATAACAAATGTGAAGTTGCTAATGTTAATTTTAGAGAAAGTCTTGCTAATCCTTGTAATGAGTTATATGCAAATGGTTATATTGATAGAAAAGATTATGCCATATTTGGTAATGCAATAGGAACTTTAAGATTTAGTGAATATCGAAACGATAAAGAAGTATGGCAACACATTTTAAGGTTAAGAGAATTTTATGATGTAGGATTCTATCATGCAATTTATAATACTGAAAAAAGTGTATTTTATTTTAATATAGATGAAGATAGTCAAGCAATCGTAAGAGTTTTTCCTATGGAAGATTATCGTAAGATTGATCCAGATAGAAAGATGAAAGAATATGATTTAGGAGTTTTATATATCAATAAAGATAATGGAACATTATTAGAAGATGAAGAAGCAGTATTTAATTATATACCAGATAAAACAGATGGTATTATCTATAAAGAAGAAATAGTAAATGGTAAAAGTTTTGCCAAAGTAAAACCTGCTAATGCTAAAGGATTCGAAGAATCTACTACCGAAGATGAATAAATTATTTCCGAAGAATAATTTATTCATCTTATAAAATTAACGGGGCACGTTTTGTTACGAAGTAATGAAAGTGGCGATAGTTAATTTTGGATTCTAAGGCGAGCCTTAGCCCCCATATTTTGTTAGTATGACAAAATACCTAGGGGGTTATATATTTTGTCAAAGCCAAAATATAGTCTAAAGAGAGGAGATGTGATTTATATAGCAAATCTTGGTTATTCACTACATTTAGGTAGTGATAAAAATAAGAAAAATAGTGCTAGACAAAGTAGTAAAAGTAATATTAGTGGTACAACTTCTAGGAGTAATAATGCTATTCAAAATGCTCAAGGATTATCAAGAGTCGATAAACACAATTATAGAAAATATGATAACAATCAAGAGAATATTGAGATTATAAGAGGTAGTTCTTCTCTTTATGAAGATGTAAGAAGATTATATAAAGATGAATTTGAAAAAGCAAGACTTGAATATAATGCTAGACAAACAAGAGAAAATAGAAAAATAAATGATTATTTCACTCATATAAGCAACAGTTCAAAAAGTGATCTTGCTTGTGAAATAATCATTGAACTTGGAAAAAAGAAATATTGGGATACCAAAGATATGGAATTTAAAAAGCAAATGACAAGTGTTTTTAAAGAACAAGTTAAGGATTTAGAAATACTAGTTCCTAATTTTAAAATAGCAAGTGCAATTATTCATTATGATGAAACAAGTCCACATCTTCATATTGTTGGTGTACCTATTAAAAATGGTATGAGTAAGCAAGTGGGAAAAACTGATGTTTTTTACTAAAGAATCCCTTCGTATATTACAAGATAAAATGAGAATTTTATGTATTGAAGAATTTAATAAAGTATATGGTCTAAATGATAAATTAAAGACTAAAAAGAAAGGTAGAAATAGAGATTATCATGTATCCAAAATGGATAACTACGAGGAAATGCAAGAACAACTAGAAAAGAACCAAGAAAAACTTGAAATAGCCAATAAAAAAGCCATAAAACTTGATAATTCATCTAAAGAAGTAAAAGATATTATAAACGACTTAAAAACTACTATAACATCTAAAGAAAAGTATGTGTTAAAACAAGAAGATAAGGATAAATTAGCATCTTATATTGATTCAGTTAGTGAAACAAATGAAGGATTTAAACAAATTCAAACTTTATCAGTTACTTTAAGTAATGTTGATGAGGAATTAAAAGAAAATCGTGAAAAGATTAAACTACTAACTGAAAACAATGAAGCGCTTACATTAAGAGTTGAAACACTTACTAAAAATGTTAAGATCAAAGATAAAGAAATAGATGAATTAAGAGAAGAAAATCATTCTTTAAAATCTAGTCTTGAACATTTGGTAAATAAGTTTACTAATCTGATTAAACTAATTAAAAATAAAATATTTTCTAAAAAGGAAACAAGAGAAAAATATATGGAATTTTCAAGAGATTTATATAATCATGGTATCATTGATGATAACAAAATAACTAGTATTAAAGGAGATTATGACTATTGTAAAAATCGTGATAATGGTAAAGATAAAGATGATTTTGAGATAGAAATTTAAAAAACAGAAAAAAGTTATAGAAATCATGATATAATAGATTTAGGTGGTAAAGATGGATAATAGAATTTTAATGCTTCGTCAACTTTTCAATGAATTAAATTCGAAAAATGATATTTCAGGTTTTGGAAAAGCAATAGAGTTTTATATAGCAACAGGATATGATGAATTTCTTACAATTGAAGAAATAAAAGAAGAATTAGAGAATTATTCTAATAATCTACCAACAAGAGCTGATTTTACTCATTATTTTGATAATGTAATAACTAATGGTTATTTAACTCATTCATTTAATGGATATATGTTAGATCATTATAAGAGAAATGGAATTGGTGCAAAACTTGATGATTCAGAACTTACTGAAAATTTTGCTATTTTAGAAAAATATCTTGGTGTATCACATTATGTAGCAAGATACGCAAAAACAATACCAGAATTTTATGTAACTTCACCGGGTAACAATTCAATTTATTATGCACTAATGCAATCTCCAGAAAGATTGTGGCATGGTCCTTTATCACAAAGAGATGAGGAAAATCCTGTTTTGCCAGTTGTTGGAGAAACAAAATCGCAATATGCTATGAGAATAATTGAAGATAAAATTGCAAAACGAAATCTATCAGATGAAGAAGCAGATGTTGTTAGAAAATCAGCAAGAATTCTTTTTGATAAATTATGTACTACAAACCCAATAATTGCTTTTATTCCTATAAGATTACTTATGGAATCTTATGTTTTAAAAAGTGGAATATTTTATAAAAGTTTAGATGGTTATCCTGAAATGGATTATGTTAGAGAAACTGGCAAAACATTACAGGATTATTTGTGTAACCAAAAATATTTTAATGCAGAAACAAAACAAGTAGATAGTACATTCTTTTGTAAGAATTTTGGAGGGGATTGGGATAGAAGCGAATTAGATGATATTAGTGTTTTAGGAACCATAATACCTTTTGATAATGTAGAAACAATAGAGTTTGAAGATTCTTTTTCAGTTGTTCAAAGAATGATGAAACAATGGGGAGTTGAAGATGGAACACTTTTTGATTTTAATAAAGTGCTTCTTACTTACTATTATTATGGTCAGCCTAAAGAAAAAATAGTTTCTGAATCATATGAATCAGAAAAAACATCTCTTGGGCGTAAATATTAATCAAAATCTTCATAAGTTATTGAAAAGAAATAAAATTGTGTTAAAATATTATTAGTGATTGATTCTTAATTACTTGCTTTTGGGAAAAGTTGTAAATAGCTTTCCCATTCGCACCATATAGATAGGAAACTCGAACTTTTAGTTTGAGAGTAATAAATTGCTAACTAGAAATAGTTAGTTTTTTGTTGTTTGAAAAGAAAGTGAGAGTGATAAATATGACAATAGAAACTAAAGAACTTATGATAAGTGGGTATTTAAGAAAGAAAGTGGATGTAGTATGTAGATTTGCTAATGTTAAGTACGAATTAACTAATGGTAGTATTATAAGTCTTAAAAACACTAATATTGCCTATGTGAAACCACATATTTTAAAAGTTAATAATAACGACTATTTATTATTTGATGAGTGTGATGATATATTTATAAATGGTTATAACAAAAGAATTAAGTTTAAAGATTTAGAAGAATATTTGAAAGAAAATAAATAAGTTAGTTTACTATTCAGATACAATTTAGTGTACTTTTTGCGTACGATTTAGTTTACTATTTAAATACGAAAAAAATACAATTTAGTTTATTGTAATTTACAGTAAATAGGATAAAATAATTAATCAAAAAGGAGGACTGATACTATGAATGAAACAAATAAAATTGCTGGAATATATGTTAGAGTGAGCACAGAAGAACAAAGCCGTGAGGGTTTTAGTTTACAAGAACAAGAAGATAGATTAAAAGAATTTTGCCAGTTTAAAAGATATTCTGTATATAAAGTTTATAAAGATGCTGGAATAAGTGCTAAAAACGATAAAAGACCTGCTTATCAAGAAATGATGAATGATGTTAGAAATAAAAATATTAATGTAATTGTTGCTTTTAAATTAGATAGATTAACTAGAAGTGTTTATGATATTGAAAAAT
>CAOJZZ010000039.1 GCA_948466315.1 uncultured Mycoplasmatota bacterium
CTTTTACATTAGTAATTCTAATATCTTTATCTACTCTAATATGAGCATCTCCATTTATAAACATTTCAGAATTTAAAGTACTATAAATTATTGAATTAAACACCACTACTAAAAGTATCATTACTACTAACAAATTCTTATTATTCATATTTTTCACCTCTTCTTTAATTAAAAGAACATTCTTATCAAAAAGCTTTATCCTTTATGAATATTAATAGTTAAACATTATAAAATAATAATCAAAAAAAATCGTGACTATTTTCACGACTAGAATCTAATTATATTTTTTTTACAGACTATATTATAAATTAAGAAATAGTGTTTTACTTTGACTAAGTTTATTATTTTATATACATAAAAAAAATGGTAATACTACATTAAAATATTGCTATGATGACTAGTTTTATACTATAATTATATATAGTAATAATAAACGATATAGTTGTTTATCATAAAGGATAAAGCTATAAGAAATTTAATTATTTTATTAAAATTATTAATTGATAGTTTTTTTATAAATTTTTTGTTTTTTTCTTCCTGATATCTTGACTCAAATGCTTGCTGTAGTTGTGAGATTGGATTACTAATATTTTTATTAGCTGAATTATCATAAAATATATGGTCATTGTCACATATTACTAACTCACCCTTTTTTAATTCTTCACCTTCTATATACTTATCTAATCCTAAGACTTCATCTGTTATTGGTAATTCTTGTCTCCAATGAATTATATTATCTTTTAATAAAATTCCAACATTCCTATACTCTACATCACTCCATATTAAATCACTGTTTCTAATCTTTTTATAAAGTTCATATAACTTTTCTTCTGGTATTTTTGTTTTTGTATCAACTCTTTCTGTTACCTCTATGTAAAAATCCTTAGTAGCATTTAGAGTAAATTTCTTTCTTAATAGAGGTTTTATTATATAAGGATTATTGGGAAATCTGTCAGCTCCTCTACTAGTTCCTAGTTTTATTACTTTGTTTCCTATACAATATATAAGAGAAAATGAGCCTTGCCCTAAATATTTTGTTTCTTTCAAAGCAATTTGTTCATTTTTAGCAATGTCTTCAGCAATTAAGTATATTATTTCTAGGATAGTATCTAGTTTTTTATTTGACTCTTCATCTAATTTATTACGGTTTATAAAACATTTTAATTTATTATTAAATGAAGTCATTAGACTCGTTTTACTATCTTTTTGGATTTTTTCTTTTATTTTAGTAATTGTTTGTTCATTATCTATTACGTTTTTAAGATATACCAAATCTACACTATTATTCTTTTCAAGAATACTATCTATATTTTTATATAGTAAATCTATACTATTATTTTCTGTTGTATTATTTGATATTATTAAATTAATAGTAGTATTACAGGTTGAATTATTTAATAAATATTTTTCTAATACTTGTTTGGTTAAAATATCATTATTATTCCTATTTAGTAAATCATAAATGGCATATAAAGTCATATATCTTATATTGACATCACAATCTAATATTTTGTCAGATAGTCTTACTAATTGTTCTTCAGTTAAGTCTAGTGTACCTATATTTCTAATTACTTTGTAAAGTAAATAATCATTTTTATTATTGAAATTGAAATTATCAATATTTTCTATAATAGTATCTAAAAGTCCTGGCATTTTAAACCATTTTAGATTTTTCGAACTATTTAGCCAATCACTATTTGTTTCATTAGTATTAGAAATAATAATAGGTAATAATCTTAGTAGTTCATGTCTTTTTTTATTTTTAAATATTTTACTTTTTAATTTTTTATTTATAAATTGATCTAGATTACAGGCGGATTTATTAAGAATTATATTCATTAAATCTTTTTCTATTTTATTCATAAGTCACCCCTTTTAATTAATGTTTTATTCTTTTATATGTTTAATTTTTTGCGTATACTTTCCTTTTTTGAACAGTCTTGTCAACTATTCTTTTTGTTCTTTTATAATTCATATTATATGATGCTACTATTGGCGATAAAGTATTAATACATGCTTCTAGAAAATCAGACTCTTGCATTTTATCTTTGAATATATAACTATTCACATTATATAGAGCATTTATTTTTTTATAGTTACTAATTTTAGTTAATGATAAAAGATTTTCTACTTTTTCTCCTGTTAGCTCAATTGTCCCTAACTCTATGCCCTTTTGGCTTAAGCAATTTTCATATTCTTCTTTTGTTAGGCAAAAATAATTAATCATTGTCATTAAAGGAATTATATTGTTTGTTGATTCTTCTCCAAAAAGATCTCTCATGGTATCTTTTGTTAAAAAATACTTAATACTATCTGTTGTTGGATCAGATAAATAATTTCCATGTATTTGATATTTATCATCAACAATATTTATCATAATTTGGGCATGGGATTTATTATCATTAAAAACTATACTACTAGAAATTCCACATTCTGTTAGTAATCGTTTTAGTATATTTACATAGCCCATACATACAATAGAAGAGTTTTTTTGAAAAATATAATATATATTTCTACAACTGGCACCTCTATCACTTTCCTCTTTTTTATATCTTAATAATTTAATAACTGTATTATAAGTAGCTAATACTTTTTCAAAATTTGATAATCCTGAATTATTTATTTCTTTAGAATACAATGCAATAAATTGTTCTACTTCTTTTATTTGGTTAAGACAAATATAGGCAAAGTCAGTTATGAAGGTCTCATAACATGCAAAGGTAGGAGTTGGTATTAAAATTAGCTTTTCTGCTTCTTTTTCTAATTTATCAGAGTTAATAATAGCAGAACATTTTTTATAGTTACCTTTGATAAGAGTACTGTTTTTAGTATCTTCTTCTATTAAAAAGATAAAATTAAACTTATAATTTCTATAAAAATAATTTATTACATCAATAATTTTATCAGGATCTTTTACTTCTTTTTTGAAATCTATTTCTAAATTGTTTTCTACTATATTTAAACTATCTAGTATATTTAAATTAAAATTATTAACATCATATATATTAATAGTAGTACTATTTTTTCTATTTATCACTTCTAATTTTTTATCCATTTATATCAGATCTTTCTTTTTATTCTTTTTTATTTTACTATGAATTTTTGGCAAAACAATTACTCATATACAAAGTATTAGGTTTACTATTTGTTTTAATAGTAAAGTTTTGAGCTGTTCCAATTACGGTTATTTCTTGATTCTTAGAAAATGATAAGTCTTCTTTTTTTTCTGCTATAGGACAAATTATTTGAAGAGTATATTTTTGGTCAGGGTCTTTATATTCTATAATTACTTGATTTTTCTTTTCATTTACCTTTTTTACTGTACCATTTACTCTTAAGAAATTTTTATAATATTTTTTAGATGTTTTTTCTGGGTTATTACGAAATTCAATAGCTAAGTCTAAGGCAGATATATTGGTAGGATTAGTTGAGTAAGGCATAGTCCAAAATCCTATTTTAGCATCTCTTCTTCCTTGTACTTGATGATATTTAATTACTTTATAGCCAATACCATAATATATTTTAGTACCACCATCTTTTAAAGTATTAGTTTTAATAGCAAAAAATGGTCCTTTGTTGTATCTTGATATACAAATAACATCTATAGAAATCATAGTCATAATAACTATAACAATTATAAAGACTATATTAATAATTTTTTTACTACGTTTGTATTTTATTGTTTCTTTTTCATATTCATCAATTAATGAGAATTTTTCATTGTAATTATTAGTTTCTTGATTAGCCTCTGGTAGTTGAGTAATCACCTTTTCTTCTAAATTAATCTTGGTAATATCTTTTGTATTTTCTAGTACATTTTTTACTTCATCAGTGTTTTCTTCTACTTTACTAAAATCATCATTTGTTTCATAATTAGATGATTGCTGTTCATAAGTTTCAATTATTGCTTCTATTGTTGGTTCTTCTTGATAAAATTCTAATGGTTTTAAAATTGGTTCTTCACTATAGTCATTAGTAATTGGTTCTAATAATGGTTCGTTATAATAACTAGTTTGTTTTAAATACTCTTCTAATTCACTAGTTGTTTCTTTATTCTTACTAGAGTTCCCTTTTAACATTCTTTCACCTCTTTTTTTCGCATATTATAACATTTTTGGCTTGATTTGTAAATAAAATGTTATTTTAAGAAGCAAAAGAATATCAATACTTGATATCAACTAAATACGAGTAAATATATGCCTAATAATATATATTAATTTTATATTAATAAATAATAAAAATAACCTTATTGAACTAAAAACCATTTCCATTTTTGATAAGAAAAAATTATTAGTTTGTTCTAATTAAGGTTACTTTTTATTTTACTATGGATAGTTGTTATTGTAATTATAATCACAATTAATGGATTCATTTTACTATTTTTTTACTAAATATAATCACAATTTGTATATATTTGTATTTTCTTTATTTAATTAACTTTTTCTAAAAATTCTTCTTCAGTCCATATTTCTATACCTAATTCTTGAGCCTTTTTATATTTACTACCTGGATTTTCTCCTACAATTACAACTGATGTTTTTTTAGATACTGAATCTATTGTCTTGCCACCTAGAGATTCTATTTTCTCTTTAGCCTCGTCTCTTGTAAATTTAGTAAGAGTTCCTGTTAAAACAAAGCTTTTTCCACTAAATTCTTCATTTGTTTCTACTTTTTTTCCTAAGTAGGTCATATTTATTCCTAAGTCTATTAATTCCTCTACAATGGCCTTATTATGTTCATCAGAAAAATAGTTTATAACACTTTTAGCAATAATTTGTCCAATATCAGGGATGTTTTTTAATTCCTCCTCGTCTGTTTGCATTAGGTTTTCCATTGTTTGATATTTCATGGCTAAAAGCTTAGCGGTTTTTGCTCCGACATGTGGTATTCCTAGTCCAAATATTAATCTTTCTAGGGAATTATTTTTACTATTTTCAATGGCTTCTAATAAATTAGTTACAGATTTATCTCCATAGCCTTCTAGTCTAGTTAAGTCTTGTTGATGGTTTTTTAAAGAATAAATGTCCGCTAAATTACCGATATATTTAAAATTATAAAAATCTTCCATTATTCGATCACCTAAGCCATCAATATTCATAGCATCTCTTGATACAAAATGAATAAGACTTTCTACGTGTCTTGCTGGACATTTATTATTTGGACAATAATAATCTACTTGGGATTCTTTCTTTATTAAGGGAGTATCACACATTGGACAATTTTTAATCATGATAAAATCTTTTTCGGCACCAGTTCGTCTTTCTTTTTTTACTTCTACTACTTCTGGGATGACATCGCCTGCTTTTCTAATAGAAACAATATCTCCTATTTTCAAATCTTTTTCTAAAACATAGTCTTCGTTATGAAGAGTTGCACGTGATATAGTAGATCCTGCAACTATTACTGGTTCTAAAACAGCATTCGGGGTAATTTGTCCAGTTCTTCCTACTGTAAAAGTAATATCTGTTAGTCTTGTTAAGACTTCTACTGCTGGAAATTTATAAGCAGCAGCCCATTTAGGATACTTAGCGGTATATCCTAATTTTTGTTGATTTTTAATATTGTCTACTTTTATTACTATTCCATCAATATCATAAGGTAGCGATTGTCTTATTTCTTTTTTTTCTTCAATAAAATTTAGGACTTCAGAAATATCTTTAACTAGTTTATTATTGGGATTAGTTTTAAAGCCTAATTTTTTCATATAGTCGATAGCTTCATTATGATTAGCAAGACCATAATCTAAGGGATTTGGTAAATGATAAATAAAAGTATCAAGTTTTCTTTTAGCGGCTATTTTAGAGTCTAATTGTCTAATTGATCCAGCTGCTGCATTACGGCAATTTTGAAGAGGTGGTTGATTATTTTTAATACGTTCTCTATTTATTTCTTCAAGAGTTTTTTTGTTCATGAAGATTTCTCCACGTACTTCTATATCAATTTCTTCTTTTAATTTTAGGGGAATGGTTTTAATTGTTTTAGCATTATGAGTAATATCTTCTCCTGTTATACCATCTCCACGAGTAGCTGCTCGAACTAATTTTCCTTTTTCATATAGTAGTGAGACAGAAAGACCATCTATTTTTAGTTCACAAACATATTGAGGAGTTATATTCTCTTTTTTTATACGTTCATCAAAAGCAATAATCTCACTTTCTGAAAAAACATCACTTAAGGACATCATCGGAATTTTATGAGTTACTTTCTCAAAACCTTCAATTATTTTTCCTCCTGCATGTCTAGTTGGGGAATTTTCTAAAATCCAATCAGGGTGTTCTTCTTCTATTTCAATTAACTCTCTTAAATACTTATCATATTCTTGATCTGTAATAGTTGGATTATCTAGTGTATGATAATTATAATCAGCTTCATTTATGATATCTATTAGTTCTAACATTCTTTTTTGCATTTTTCTACCCCATTTCTAATTTTAATCCCATAAATTATTTGGATATTCAGAAGAAGTTATCATTTCCTTTAAGGCTTTTTTTACATTTTCGGCATCTTCTTTATAGGTTATTCCATACCATGAAGCATTTGTTCTATAAACTTTTACAGTGGCATATTTTTCAAGAATAGCACTAAAAATAACGTCTGGCATAAAAAATTCACAATTTTCTGGATCTTCTTTGTTTTTTTCTAAAAAATTGATAAAATCTTTTTCGATATATTTAAAAAAACTAGGTGTAAATAGTGATAAATTCATTGAAACTATATCATCATCTGATACTTCAAAGGAAATATTTTCGTTTAGAGAAGTTGCAATTATCTTAGAGTCTTTTCTTTCTATTGAGCATTCAATGATATTAGTTAGATAATTATTAGTTACTTCACAAACACCTCTTTTAACAGCTCCATTTTCAGTCATCGTATTTTTTACTAAATAACCAATCATAGCATATTCATAAGGGGTTTTGTCTTCTTTTAAATTATCTAGTACTTCTGATGCTTTAATGTAAGCATCTCTTCCATAAAAATCATCGGCATTAATAACAGCGAACGGTTCGTGAATATTATTTTTGGCACTTAAAATAGCATGGGCTGTTCCTAGGGGTTTTTCTCTATTTTTAAATATTTCATAATATTTTTCTGGAATAAGGGAGTCATCTTGGAAAGCATATTCAGTTGTGATATAAGGTTCTATCCTTTTACCTATGGTTTCTTTGAATATCTCATAATTTTCTTTTTTGATAACAAAAACAACTTTATTAAAGCCTGCTTTTTTGGCATCATAAATAGAATAATCAAGAATAAACTCACCATTAGGTCCCATTTTTTCTATTTGTTTTAAGCCACCATATCTATTACCCATTCCAGCGGCCATTATTAAAAGTGTTTTAAATTTACTCATATAATCCTCCTTTTAGTCTTGCCATAATTTTTTTGGATATACTTTATTTTCTATCAATTTTTTAATAGCATTAGTAACAAGCTCTTTATCTTCTTTATAAGTTATACCATACCATGTAGCACTTGTTTCAATTACTTTTACTTTACCTCTATTCTCTTTAATATATTCATTTAGAACTATTGGTATTAAAAATTCACATGAAGTTAAGTCATTTTTATTTTCTTCTAAGAATAAGTCCATTTTTTCTTCTAGTAGAGGGAAAAGACTTGGATCAAATAGTAAAAAATTCATTGAAGCTATAGTATCTTTACTAGTTGTAAAAGTTTCTCCTCCTTCTAGTGGTTCAACTTCTGCTTTATCACCTTTTAGTATAACTTTACTTTCAGTTAATTTTACTAGTTCACTTTTCTCATTTACTTCACAAACGCCTCTTTTAGCTGAACCATTTGGTGTTAGAGTATTACCTAAGCGATAAGCAATTAATCCATATTGGTTTTCTTCTATACCTTTTAAATAATCTGCTGCTTTTACATAAGCGTCTTTGCCATAGAAATCATCAGCATTAATAATAGCAAATGGTTCTGTTACTTTAACTTTCGCACAAAGGATAGCATGGGCTGTTCCTAGAGGTTTTTGTCTTTCCTTTAATAAGTTTTGATATTCTTCTTTTAAAATAGAGTTAGTTTGAAAAACATATTCTGTTTTAATATGTTGCTCCACTCTTTTACCGATTGTTTCCTTAAAAATATCGTAATTTTCTTCTTTTATAATAAAGACAACTTTGGTAAAGCCTGCTTTTTTAGCATCATAGACAGAATAGTCTATAATAAACTCATCGTTAGGTCCGATTGGATCTATTTGCTTTAGTCCTCCATATCTGCTACCCATTCCAGCAGCCATTATTACTAGTGTTATATCTTTATTCATTATTATTCCTTCTTTCTTATATATATTCTTTTGGTTGATTTTATCTATAATCATTTTTAAACTTTTGATAATTTTTTATGATTTTTCATTAATTTTTTAACTCCATGAGGATGTTTAAAAGCAACGCTTACTAAAGTATTGGTTACTTCTACTACTTTTCCTGTACCAAAAGTTTCATGATAAACATAATCTCCTACTTGATAATCAATTTCTTCTTCTCTATAAACATCTTTAGGATTAATTTTTTCTTCTTGTTGTGGTAGTTCTTCTTTAACATTTGTCTCCATTAAATCTTTATCAATTTCCCCTATAAATCTACTAGCAGGGTTTACTTGTTCTTTTCCAAAGAGTACCCTGTGTCTAGTATTTACTAA
The DNA here is from genome assembly GCA_948466315.1 of uncultured Mycoplasmatota bacterium. GTDB lineage: Bacteria > Bacillota_I > Bacilli_A > RF39 > UBA660 > CAOJZZ01. The sequence goes on from CAOJZZ010000039.1 coordinate 8,653, forward strand.
GTGTAGATTATCTTTAGCTCTAGTAATTGCTACATAACAAAGTCTTCGTTCTTCTTCCAACTCACTATTTCCCATTAAGGAGTTTAGATGAGGGAATATTCCTTCTTCCATTCCAACAACAAATACTTGGGAAAATTCTAATCCTTTAACAGAATGAACAGTCATTAAACTAATACGATTAGGGTCATCTTTATATTCTTCTACATCACTGATTAAACTTATTTCTAATAAAAATTCTTCTAAAGAAATTAGCCCTTCTCTTTCTTCAAAGGATTTAGTAATAGATTTGAATTCTTCTAAATTTTCTAATCTAACTTCGGCTTCTAGAGATTTCTCGGCTTCTAATTCAGCTTTTAGACCTGAAGCATCTAAAACTTTATCGATTAATTCTGTAAGAGTTAATTCAGAGGCTATAACTTTTAATTTCTCAATAGTTTTTTTGAAATCTAACTCTTTACCAGAATCAATTGCATCATACATACTTATTCCTTCTAAATCTGATTTTTCAGTTAGTTTAGCTATAGATTTTAAACCAATTCCTCTTTTAGGAGTATTTATTACTCGCATTAGACTAACATTATCTTTAGAATTATGGATTAATCTAAGATAAGCAATTAAGTCTTTTATTTCTTTTCTTGAATAAAAGTAAAAACTACCTATTACACGATATGGCATATTTTCTTTTAACATTTCTTCTTCTAAGACACGGGACTGAGCATTGGTACGATATAAAACAGCCATATCTTTGTATTCTACACCTCTATTTGTTAGCTCTTTTACCTTTCTAATGACATATTGAGCTTCATCTCTTTCATTATAAGCTCTATAATACTGTATTTTATCTCCAACACCACGAGCAGTCCATAGATTTTTATCTTTTCTTTGTTTGTTATTTTTAATGACTTGATTAGCGGCATCTAGAATGGTACTAGTAGAACGATAATTTTCTTCTAAAAGAATCGTTTTAGCATCTTGATAATCATTCTCAAAATTTAAAATGTTTTTATAGTTTGCTCCTCTAAAACTATAAATACTTTGAGAATCATCTCCAACACAAGTTATTTTTCTATTCTTGGCACTAATCAATTTAGTTAAAATATATTGAGCCTCATTAGTATCTTGGTACTCATCTATTAATAAATATTGATATAGATTTTGGTACTTTTCTAAAGTATCTGGGTGATTTTTAAATAGTTCAATTGGTAATAATAGTAAATCATCAAAGTCAACAGAGTTATTTCTTTGAAGCTTGATGTCATATTTTTCATATACTTTTTGAATTACTTTTTCAAAATCACTGACAGCATACTTTTCGTAATCCTTTGGACTCATCATTTCATTTTTACAACTACTTATTTTATTTCTTATAGCTCTTGGATTATATATTTTTGGATCATAACCCATATCTTTAATTATTTTTTTAACAACAGTTAAGGAATCATCACTATCCATAATAACAAAGTTGGCATCATACCCTAAAAGATCATAATTTTCTCTTAGTAGTTTTAAACCAAAACTGTGGAAAGTTGAAACTTGTAATTTCTTAGCTAGTGGACCGATTAACTGATAAAGACGATCACGCATTTCTTTGGCTGCTTTATTAGTAAAGGTGATAGCTAAAATATTATATGGTGAAACATCTTTTTCTTCTATTAAATAAGCTATTTTGGTAGTTAAGGTTTTAGTTTTACCAGCTCCTGCTCCTGCTATAATCAATAATGGTCCATCATTATAAATTACTGCTTCTTTTTGTTTATCGTTTAAATCGCTTAATTCCATTCTTATACCTACTTCCTAATATCATTATATCTTAATTTTTATATTTAGAAAATAAAATATACATATTTTGTCGATTAGTGTTATTACTCATGGGACATATTGCAAATTACAAGCAGCTTATTTTAGTACTTTAAACTTTTATAATTAGTCATTTTACTTGATTAATTTGGGATAGTTTAATACTACAGTGGCTTAAAAAATAATTAGATTGATTAAGGTTTAAAAGCATTTTTTGTTTTGTGATTAATAGTCTTAAATCTCTGCTATTATTATATTTTTTTAATCTTGGATTGGATTTTACTTTTATTTCTTTAGTTTCATACTATTTTTTATGATTATCGATAAAAATATATTGACTTTTGATAATTTACAAGCATATAATTTAATTGAGGTGAAGTAGTTCATGAAAAAAAGTTTTATTGCAAAAGTTATGTCAGTTTTATTAGTTATTATGTTAATTATGGGTATTGTTTGTTTATTCTTTTTACCTAATCTTTATAATTACTTTAAAGATAGTTTTGTTTCAAAGTTTCAAGATCAAAGCACTTTATATCAAGTAGCCTTTTTTACTTGCTATATAATTTGTTTAGTGATTGTCTTTAAATTAACTAAATTATTTCACATTATATATAAAGATAGTCCTTTTCGAAAAGAAATTGAAAGTTCTTTAAAAATAATGGCTATTTTATTTATGAGTTTATCTTTAATAGTAATTATTAAAGCAATTTTTATACCTACTTTATTATCTTTTGTTGTCAGCTTATTATGCTTTTTAATAGCACTTAGTTTTTATGTCTTAGCTAGTGTTATTAAGGTCGCTATAGAGTATAAAAATGAAGTTGATTTAACGATTTAGGAGGTATTAAATGATTATTGTTAATTTAGATGTCATGATGGCAAAAAGGAAAATTTCTTTAAATGAACTTAGTAAAAAAACAGGTATTACTACTACTAATTTATCGATATTAAAGACTAATAAAGCTAAGGCAATTCGCTTTTCTACTTTGGAGCTTATTTGTTCAGTGCTTAATTGTCAACCAGCAGATATTTTAGAATATAAGGAGGGTAAAAATGGATAAAAATAATATTAAAACTACTAGAAAACACATATTTATTCCACTTGCTTTTTCATTAATATTTGTTATTTTTTATAACTTGGAAATAGATTTATATTTAAAAAGCGTTATTATACCTTTTATGTTGTTGCTTTTTAGTAATATTTTAATTTATAAGGATGATAAAAATATTAATAAAAAAGCCTATTTGATGTTAATACCAATATTTTTGATTTTAGTAAGTGATTTAATAGTTCATATTGATTTTAGTAATAAAATGTTAAATATATTAATATTACCCTTTTTACTTACTATGTTTTTCTTCTTATTAGTTAATAAAAACTATACTATTTCTTTTAATAATTTGTCGTTATCATTTTTAATCTTTCCGAAAAGTCTTTTTAGTAATTTGAGCTTTTTAAATACTGGTATTATAGAAAAGAAAAAATTTACTAATATTTTTATTGGAATTGTTTTTGGTGGAGGGATTAGCCTTATTATAATACCATTATTAATGGGAGCAGATGATTACTTTAGTAGCTTTATAGGCAAGATATTTTCTATATTTAACTTTGATATTAGTAATATTGTGATTTTTATTATTTCTTTTGTGATTTTATTTAGTATTTCTATTAATATAATGCGTATTAAAAATATAAAAACGAAGGAAATAAGTAAAGGTGGACTTGATAAGGTTATTATTATTACTACTTTGATTATAGTAAATTCAATATTTATTTTATTTCTTATTTCTGAAATTTCTAAATTATGTGGGAATTTTTTACAACTACCAAAAGGATATATTTATTCTAGTTATGCTAGAGAAGGATTTTTTCAATTATTATTTGTAACTTTAATTAACTTTTCTATTATTGTATATTTAATATATAAAGAAAAAAATAGTATGGATGAAAAACGTATTAAATGGTTATGTTTACTGTTAGTAGTATTTTCTATTTTATTAATATTTAACTCTTATTATCGAATGTTTTTATATATTAATAAATATGGATTTACTCCTCTTAGGCTACAAGTTATTCTGTTTTTAGCTATGGAGTTAGTACTATTTTCTTTGGTAGTTAAAAAAACACTTTATAATTTGAAAAATGAGGGATTTATATTTTTCATTATAATGTTAGTATTTTATATTATGAATTTGTTTATTTGTAATGATTTATTTATAAAATTAATTAGTTAAAAGAAAACTATCAAGTAGATAAAGAGGGCTTGATAGTTACATTGTTTTAATTTTTATAATAAATGGATTTATATTTATTATAAAGGATAAAGCTATATGAAATAAAGAGAAAATCATCTCTTTATTTTTTTTCGATTAAAGTAATTTTGGCATAACCATTTCCTGTATTTCCTACAATAGTACTTTTTCCATCATGTGATGGCATTTCAACATACTCACCTTTAGTGTTAGTCCAATTATATCCTGATCCATCTATCATTTTAGTATTAGTAAAAATTTTATTACTGTAATGTATAGAACAGGCATTGTCTGTAGTTCCTGTTGTACAACCTGTTTTTGGAGTTTGATTTTGTTCTGAAGTGATGGCTACACAACCAGTATGTCCTGATATGAAAGATGAACCGCTACCACCTCCATACCCTCCATTAGGATAATATCCTGTATTATTATTTATACCACCACCATAATAACCACTGCTTGCTCCATTGCGAGCTGTATTATTACATACACCGGATAAATTTACTGGATAACCGCCTTTACCAAACTCTCCTTTTCCAGGTCCTCCACCTTCAGTTTGAGTTGCACCAGTTGCACTTGTTGTTCCATAGCCAGATAATCCTCCTCCTGGTGCACCTGCAGCTTTAAGGGAGAGATGACCACAACTACTACCACCTGCAGCAACCATAATTCTAGAATTAAGACTTGTACTATCATCCCAAGAACCACCTACTAATCTAATATCTGTGGCACTTCCTCCATAATAATTATAAGCATATTTAGCTTCATGATAATTATAGCAAGCATAACTGCCACCACTGGCTCCATTAAACGAATAAGTACCAAAAGGACGGTCTACTGACCAATCTTTTCCCTCTTCTCCTGTATAAATATAAAGATTTGTATTTTTTTTCAAATCTATATTTCCACTTGTATAAGAACCTTTACCTACATATTGCAAATCTTCTGACAAATCAGTGCCACTCGCCCCCCATAATTCTATTTTATAAATGCCATCATCAGGAACAACAAAGTTTTGTTCTGCTCCTGTATAATCGAAAACCCATTCTTTTGTTATTTTGTCCTCCACTAATTTATATGGATTAGAAACACTGCCATTTCCTTCTTTTATCATAGTACCACTAGCAAGCGATATTGATGGTCTTAAACTATTGTTACTATCTAATAAATAACTACCTATAAAACCAATATTATTTAAACTAAACACATCCAAAATATTTCTACTACTTGATAAAAAAGAAGGAGAAAGAGTCCACCAAACAACACCAATATTCAAATATCCTAATTCTATATATCCAGTTCTTCCACTTCCTGATAAAGTTAATTCATCTGCTGTTAATAAGCCTATTGGATAAGTAAGTTTTCCATTACCATTTACTGAAGCAACTGTAAAATTATCATTTGTATTAGGACAAACTATACTTGGACTTGATGATAATAAATTTCGTCCATATGCTCCAAAATAAGTTTCGCTTCCATCAATACTATATACACTTCTATCATTACACCAAATAGTATCTTCTAACATATTTGTATACTCTATCATATTATCAGTATACCATTTATCTATTGCTTTCTTTATCACAGAGTCATTTCCATTATCATATACATAACTTACATCATTGATTGTTCTACTTACATTAAAAACACTTTTACCTATTAAACTAGACTCTCCTGTATTATTACAACTCCCATCACTTGCTGGTACTCCATTATAAATTAATTTTACTCCTCCCGTGGAAGTAGTCCGAACGATTTTCCAACAAAATCCTGCAAAATCTATATTGTTATTATCGATTACTCCTCGATAATAATATACAGGGAGGTCATCATCTTTAGTACTATTCATCTCATATACACCAGATGTCTCAATTGTAGGAGCTACTCCAAAATCTATATCTGTGTCTAAACCTCTAGATTTATGAGCTACCATATTATATAAAGTTGGTATCCATTCTTTAAAAGTATATTTTAAAACTAAGGTTGTTTTATTATCTGGATTATTTTCTGTAGTCGTAAACTTTATTTTAAAAGTATGAGTAGTTTCTCTATCTATTACTTCTCCTTTTTCTATTTCAATTAACTCATACTTAATATTATTATTTGAATAAGATTCTTCTACTATATTAGTTACCTCATAATCAATATCTCCTTTATTGGTAATAGTTATTTCATAAACCATAACAGATTCACTACTTGGAAGAGTTACTTGCATACTAGTAGTATTTTTAGAA
>CAOJZZ010000040.1 GCA_948466315.1 uncultured Mycoplasmatota bacterium
TAAAAAGAATGATATTCGTAAAGTAAGTCAATAATTTAGTCATAGTTTACAAAACCTTATACTTCATAAGAAAAAGTTTAATTAATCATAAAGGAATAAACTTTGTAACAACAATAACCTCTAAAAACAGACAAAATCAAATAATAAAAAAAGAAAATTCCTCATCTAAAAATTTTCTCTTCTACATTCTTATATAATATTTTATCAATCTCTTCATCACTATAGCAAGTTCCAAGTAACTCCCTTAACTCAAAAGTCACCCTCTTATAATCAAAAATTTTCTTACCTGGATCATCATCAAATAGAGCTAAAGAAAATTCCATATCATCAGTAGATACTCCTACATTTGAAATTCCCACTAAAGACACCATATGCTTAATATGTCCCAAATAAGCTTTTTTTAAATCCATATAAGCCTCATTTGCTACAAATCTAGAATAAGAAACAACACCTATAACCGCATCTAGCTCTTTTAAAGAAAGAATCTGTTTATCATCTAAATTCCTCTCATGACCATATAAATCATAACAATTAGAATGACTAGCAATCACCTTTACCTTCTTACCTAATCTCCTCTGCTCTTTTAACAACTCTACTGTATCATAAAAAGTCTTTTTATTCATATGTGATAAATCTATACAAATCCCCAAATCTACAGCCCTAATCAAAAATTCTCTACCTAAATCAGTTAATCCATAATCCCCTCTATTACCAGAACCATATTTATTAGGATTATTCCAAACTAACAAAATATTTCTAAGTCCTAATTCGTACAACTGCTCTAATTCAAAAACATCTTTTATATAATCACATCCCTCAATACTAAAAATAACTTTAGTATCAGGCAAATATTTCTTAAATATATCTGTTGTAACTTTAAACATTGAAACTACATCAATTGAATAAGCCTCATCACCAATCTCTTTTTTCATCTCATCACAATTCATAAAATAAAGATTAGCAATAACCCCTTTAACATTATCCTTATTATAATTCTTAATCCACTCTTCTATATATTGAAAATCATTTCTCAAATAACTCTGATAAATAACTGATAACATATCATAATGCATATCAATCACAAAATTCCCCTCACTTTACATAAACTAATATATTATTAGTATACGTAAAAAGAAAAGAACTATTAAAACAATATAAAAAGATTTATATATTTTTAATGAACAAAGTTTTTAACTATTCTCACTAACATAGCTGATGCTCTTCTGTTTAACTATATAAATCAAACATAATAAAAACAAAAAATATATATTTATTTTCTTTTTACAAATTACTTTTATTTATGTACTATAAAAATTCTATAATAACTTTAAAATCTAATGTTCTAATTTATATATATTAAAAAAATACCTATTATCAATATTTCCAATAAACTTTTTTCTAATCTTATATCCCTCTTTTATTATACTATTTTTATCAATTTCTTGATATATATCCTCAAACAACCAAACTATATCTGAATTATTAGTACCAAAATTATATTGAGGAATTTTCATATAATTGTCTCCTGATGAAAAATATCCCCTCCCATTATTAGGAAAATAATATTCTAAAACACTATAATATAACTGATCAATATTAGTAATAATCATATCATCATCTGATAAATTACTTTTCATAAATATTAATGTATCTTTTGTACCCTTTTGCAACTCATTTATAAACTTAATACGATAATCATTTATAATTAAAATTATTATAAAAAATATAAACAACATCTTTAACCATTTTATATTATAAGAATACTTTAATAAAATTAATACACCAATCCAGAACAATCCAAGAGATGGAATTAAATATCTCTGATTAAAAATAGGTCTAATTAAAATATTTAATATTGTTCCAATAAAGATAATACAAAAAGGAAGAGAAACAGAACAAATAGCAAATAAAATTTCTTTTTTTTCATTTTTATTAAAGCTATTTAAATAAAATAATTTATATAATGTAATACATACAATAATTGTAATTATTAACAAAATCATAAAAGTTAAAACTATATTTTCTTTAAATCCCATTATTCCTCTAATATATCCTAAAATATTCTTAGGCCTAAACGTAATCCAATAATTTTCTTTTACAGTTTTAAATTGATTAATAAAGCTTGGTATCCACCATAAATAGCCTAATATAGTTAAAATAATGATTGATAATATATATTTAATATTTATTTTTCTTAATAATAAAGCTATAAAAAGAAATAGATAAATTATAATTTCACTAACTAAAGCAAAATAATGTGTTAATGCAGCAAATAAACTAAATAAAATAAATATAAATACATCTTTTTTTATAATTTTATTAGTCAACTTATAAGCATATATTCCACTCATTGTCACAAAAAACAAAGCCCAAGAATACATTCTTACCTCTACTCCAATTAATAAAAAATTCGTTGTAAGAGTAGTTATAACAAAATACAGAGTACTTAATACAATATTATAATTATCTATATTGTTTTCTTTTAAAACATATCTCAATACCACTAAATTCAAAATAAAAATAGGAATTATTGACAACAACTTAAACAAAAAGATTTGATATCCTAAAATAGATGTTACTAATTTTAATATTAAATAATAAAGTGGCGGATGAACATCACATACAATAATATTCCAAAAACCTTGCCAACTATTTTTAACTGTAAGTATAGTAAAAGCTTCATCTCCCCAAATACTATTATCAAATATAAAAATTACTTGTAATAAAAAAGTTATTAAAAAAATAGTAACAATTATACTGCTCTTTAATTTATTATTTTTATCTTTATATTTAGTTTTTCTCACATTTAATTTATTAACACTTTCCATATACTATTTTCTCCTATGATAACCATAAACTTTATATAAAAAGTATAACATACGTTACCTAAAAAACTAAGACTATTCGGTATTCAAATAATCTAAAAAATCATTATAAATCTGTTTAATATAAGGTAAACTGAAATATACTAAAATACTAAAACCAACAAGAACAAACAACGAAAAAATAAATTGTTTTCTGCGATAATTAATTTCTGTCCTTGTTTTAGTTTTTGTATCAACACCTTCTACCTTTTCATCAGAAAAATTTTGTACACTTAAACCTGCTGTATCCTTACTAAAAGCAATTATAGGAATAAAAACTATAGGTAAAAGCAGAGTAAACAACCCATTTCTTCCAAAACGAATACCAAGTCGATACAAAGAAATAAAATAAACTACTAAATTAACAAAAGGAACAAAATACAACAAAAAAATCCAACCATTATCTAAAGTAATCTGACAAAAAACATACATATTATAAAACGGAATAAAGTAACTCCACCACTTTTTATTAGCCTTAATATAAACAACTTGCATCGAATAATTAAATATAAATAAAACAAAACATCCTAAAAAAAGTAAAAAGTTTTTTAAAATAGAAGTTGTCACAAAAAATATTACTAAATGTAATAAAATATTTACAATTAAACAAATCATCTTATTGCTTAAATTAATATTTTTGACAACCTTTGGCATCATACTAGAAACACTACTATTTAAAGGTTTATTAGAATTAACATCTTTAATATATGGACGCATAGAAACATTATCTGGATGACTATAATTTAAATTGCCACATTTCATACAATATCTAACATCGCTTTTCATTTCTGCTCCACACCTAGAACAACGAATAATATCAACTTTATTCCCTTCTGTATTAGAAGAAAAATCCATATAACATCACCTCATACTAGCATATTTATAATTAGTTTACCACATATTAAAAAAAGATAAAACTAAAAAAATGACAAAATAAATTCTACTACCTAGAACTATATTTATATCATCAAAAACATAAAATAACTACTTTTACTTATATAATTTTAATTACTATCTACATTTACATTTCTCTTTATACTTTTAACTAAATTTTTCTCTTTACCTGTAGAATTAACATAATTCTTAATAGCTAAAGCCAACTCTTTATATTCATCACATTCTAAGTAATTTCCATTATAATAATCTAACATATTATCACAAACATCTCTTTTAAATCCTTTTTGTGTAATTAAAGCATCCATTTCTTCAAGCGTATATCCCTTAAAGAATGGATAAAACAAAAGACACGTTCCATCAGACTTTTGACCCCTTATTTTAAAATATCTTGTAATTGATTTATCTTTTTGTAAAGCATAAGAACCATTTTGTAAAAATTGAGTTAATCCATATTCCCTTATTGTTATTAAATCATAACTAAGATTATCTATATTTGTTGTAAATTCAAGATATTGCTCTACTTTACCATCATTTATAAAACTAAAAGCAAGAGGTTTTAAAAAATTACTCTGAAAAAATTCTTGTTTCTCTTTATAAAGTGTCTTATATGCTATAATCAATTCTTCTTTAGTAGCAAAATTTACTTGATAATGAGTAATTAATCCGTCTAAATCATTAATAGAAGCCCTTTTCGATCTTTTTTGCATTGCCAGTGATTCTGCTATAGGAGAACCTTCTTGCCATAATAACATTTCCCCATTTCTACTTCTTGATACAATAAAATCATCAAAATCCATATAAAATAAATTATATTCTTCATCAATCATAAAAGATGTATATAAAACATATTCTCCATCAAGACCTAATATTGTACAATATAAATCATCTCTATATAGCCATCTTTCTTCCCCATTATAACAATAACTAAAAAAATCCCCAGACACTTCTCCATATAAATCCATTATCTGATTCGTTAAAAATTGATTATTATTTAGTTCCTCAACATTCATTTTTTCTAAATTTACCATAATATCACCAACTTCAACGCCTATTATATATTTTTATATTATAATACACAAGTAAAAATTAATTTCATTTTTACTTCATATTACGCCTCAATAAAGAATTTAATCAAAGATTATAACCTATTATAAAACAAAAAAGACCTATTTGGTCTCTATAATTAATTTAATAGCTGTTCTCTCTTCTCCATCAATTGCAATATCTTGAAAAGCTGGAATACATACCAAATTTTTCCCACTAGGAGCTACAAATCCCCTAGCAATTGCTACTGCCTTAATAGCTTGATTAAGAGCACCTGCACCAACTGCTTGTATTTCAACGCTTCCTTTTTCTCTAAATACATTAGCAAGTGCACCTGCTACACTATTTGGATTAGATTTACTGCTTACTTTTAGTGTTTCCAATATAAATTCCTCTCTTTCTACATTAAATAATATGAAAGAAAAAAGAAGATATACCAATTATTTTACTTTTAATATTGCACTTTTAATTATCTCAACACTTTTTAAGAACTTATCATTCTCCTCCTTAGTCAATGTAATAGGAATTACCTCTCTTACTCCATTCTTATTTATAATAGCAGGTCTACCAATATAAACATCATTTTCCAAATCATAACTAGAAACAGTAATTATACTATTATAATCACCTAAAATAGCCCTAGTAATATCTACAAGACACATACCAATACCATAACTAGTAGAACCTTTCCTATTAATAATAGAATAAGCAGCATTCACAACTTCATTACTAATATTATTCAACTCATCATCTGATAAAAATTCATGAACATTCTCTGTCCCAATACTTGCTCCACTCCACGAAATAAACTCACTATCACCATGTTCACCCATAACATAAGCATGAATATTCTTAGGACTTATTTTTAATCTATCACCTATTAAAAATCGCAACCTAGCAGTATCCAAACTAGTACCAGAACCTATAACCCTATTACAATCAAAAGAAGAATATTTCCAAGTAAGATAAGTCATAACATCAACAGGATTAGTCGCTACTAAAAAAATCCCCTTAAAACCACTTTGAACAACACTAGATATAATAGTTTTAAAAATAACACTATTAGCCTCAATCAAATCCATTCTAGTATCACCTATTTTTTGTTTGACACCAGCTGTTATTACAACAAGATCTGCGTCCCCACAATCACTATAATCACCAGCTCTAATATCTATCCTAGAAAAAGCAAAAAAAAGACAATGTGAAAGATCCATTACCTCACCCATTACTCTTTCTTTATCTAAATCAACTAATACAAGCTCCGAAACATTAGTCTTTTGATTAACTAAAGAATAAACATAACTCATTCCAACTAGTCCACAACCAATAACAACAACCTTTTTACCCATAAAATTACCTCCTACTATATAGTATACCAAGTAGTAACAATTTTACTCTTATCAATTCTTATATAATAGACAAAAAGGAAAACCACTCATTTTCCTAACCAATTCAATTATCTAATATACTTAATTAAATTTTTAGTAACAATATTATATCCCTCTAAAGAAAGATGAAAACCGTCTTTAGTATAATCTAACTGCAAATTACCATTCTCATCTTGTAATAAAGAATAAATATCAATATAAGTTACATTTTCACTCTTCGCCATCTTCTTTAACTCTTCATTAATTTTCTTTATTTCTTCATTATTTCTATTTTTAATCACATTATTATTTATACTTTCTCCATCTGTATCATTTATTGGATAAAGAGATATCAAATAAATATTACAATACGGCCTATTCTTTTTTATCCCCTCAATAATACCAGTAATATTAATAATAGTATCTTCTTTACTAATATTAGAAACCATATCATTTTCCCCTATATGAATAAATACATCAGAAGGATTATATTGGTATACTCTCTTTTCTAAATTCTCCAAAACCTCATCACTAGTATCCCTTCTACTTCCACTATTAACAACAGGAAAATCTTCATAATACTTAGATAAGTCATATCCTTCTGTAATAGCATCTCCTAAAAACAAGAAATTATCATCAACTACTGTCTTTGTAATCTCTTTAGTAACTGTTTTAATCTTAGTTTTAGTACCTAAAATAGAGTCAAAATCAAACTCTAAATAAGCAAGTATTCCCAATAAAACAACAATTAAGAATAAGAAAGTAAAAATACCACTCCCCCTTTTCTTTTTATGTTCCTTCTCTTCAACTATCTCATCATTCATAGCTTCTCTTACTATCTTCTCTTTCTTTTTTTTATTAGGACTACCATCTAAAAAACTAGTATCTAATGAAGAAGTATCAGATAATCTAACCTCATCAAAAGTAAGTTCTGACACATTAGTAAGATCCAAATCATTTTTATTTTTATCAGAAAACTCATCTCTTTTATTATCATTATCTAAAGATTTAGAATTTTCATCTCTAAATTGTATATTTTCTTCATCACTTTCTAAAGTAGAATGATTATCCTCATTATAATTTATATCTTTTTTTTCTTTCACAAAACCACCTTCTTCTACCTATCAATCATAATTATATCATTAACTATCAATAGAATAAAGAGCCTTTATATGAAAAAACAAAATTATTTAAAAACTAATATTTATAATATAAATATTCTTAGTACTAAGTTAAAATCCCTTTTATTAAAAAATTATTTTTAAATAAATTAATAATAGTTTCTGTTAATATATTTTATAAATTTTCTTATTCTAAAAATATAAAAAACTCATTTTCATCAATAATGAGCTTTTTTTATAAATTCAATTCCTTTATTATCTTTTTTAGTATCAGTTATCTTATTAGATCCAAGTCGATAACTCCAATCTAATTTATTAAAATCATAATTTCTATCAGATTTATACCCAAACTTCTCTTCATATTTTACACCATTTTTTTCATACTCATATCCATACATAACAAGATAATTACAAAAATCTAAACCATACACCCTTTTAAATGCACTACCTAAAGGCAATCGGTATCTTAACCTAAGAGAGTAAAATTTTAAAATAATTAGAAAAAGTGAATTTATTATTACTAAACCTCAAATTAGTAAATAAAAATTTTGTCTCACTAATTATTAGTTTATCATATCTTTTTTTGTTGTATCCTATTTTTTTCTAAAATAGATATGACATAACCTTAGTTTACTATTATAAAAAAGAAAAGAAACATCTCTTCCTAAAATATCAAACTGTCCCACTTATAATATCAAGTAATCCATTATAAAATAACTTTAAATAACCAAGTGGCTTAACATCATCTTTCACAACCAAATCCTCTGTTGCTACAACCTTATTTTTATATAGAACTGAAATATTTCCTACTACTTCTCCTTTCTTTTTTGGTAATGAAAAATCCTTTATTTTAATATCATAGTCATACTTCTTTTTAGTAGCTGGTTCTTCAACAACACCTAAATTATTCTTTAATACTATACTAACAATATCTTTATCAGCTTTATCTGTTTTAATTTTTTTTACAACTTCTCCCTTATTTTTTAAAACATTCATTTTAACATTTGCAAAACCATAATCTAACAAAGCCATAGTCTCACTATTACGAACTTTACCATTTTCCTCCCCCAAAACAATACCAATCAAACGTAAATCACCCTTCTTAGCAGTAGCAGCCAAACAATAACCAGCAGCATCAGTATGACCTGTCTTAAGACCATCAGCACCCTCATAAAAACGAACTAATTTATTTGTATTAACTAACCAAAATTTATTTTCTGTATTCTCTCTTAAATAATCCTCATACACTGATGAAAACGAAAGTATCTCAGGATGATTAACTACTAACTCTCTAGCAATCATCGCCATATCATACGCACTAGAATAATGATTTTCCTCATCTAGGCCTGTACAATTACTAAAATGTGTATTCTTAAGTCCCAACTGTTGTACTTTTTTATTCATTAACTTAACAAATGCTGCCTCACTTCCTCCAAGAACTTCTGCCATTTGTACAGTAGCATCATTACCACTAGCCATAGAAATCCCCTTCATCAAATCCTTAATTGTAATTTTCTCTCCTTCCTCTATATATATTTGAGAACCACCCATTTCAGCCGCATTTTTACTAACAGTAATTACATCATTCCACTTAATATCTCCTCGCTCTATTGCTTCTAAAATAAGAATTTGAGCAACCATCTTAGTCATTGAAGCAACTGCTACTTGTTTATCCATATCCTTTTTATAAATAATACTACCACTATTAGCCTCAATCAAAACACCACTAACTGCATTCCCTAATAATTCCCCACTACTATCACTCTTTTCACTATCACCACTATCTACAGCAAAAACACTAATTGGACTAAAAAAAAGCCCCATTAAAATCAAAATTACTACTAACTTTTTCATGTCTACCTCCTAACATTTTTTATGTCAAATAAAGTAAAATTATACATAAATTAAAAATTTAATGATATGATAGAATTAGGTGAAAGTATGAAAATAACTAAAAAAAAGAAATTAAAACCCAAAACAAAAAATTTGTTAATATTTATAACCTGCATTTTCTTAATAATAACAAGTATTTTTTATGGAACATCTATCTTTAAAAATTCCGAAAAAAAGAACACTTCTAAAAAGGTAAAAGAACTCAAAGATACTAAAAATAACACTAAGTTAAAACAATTAAAAAATATTGATAAAAAAATAAACTACTTTGACCATAAAAAAATAGATAGATACTTAGCCTATCAAAAAGAAAATAAAGATTTAAAAATAGAAAAAGTAATAACCGATGTCAACATTGGAATAGATAATCCATATTATACAAATACCAAAGAGACAAAATATTTAAATGAATCTTATATTCTTGTAAACAAATATAATTATTTAACAAAAGACTATATTCCTGATAATCTAGAAAAAATTAATACTCAATATGCAAGAAGTGGTATGCAATTAATAAATTATGCCAAAGAGGCCTTTGAAAATCTAGCTAAGGCTGCTCAAAAAGAAAATTTATCAATCATTGCTATGTCAAGTTATCGTAGTTATAAATATCAAGAAAATTTATACAATCGTTATGTTCAAAGTGATGGCAAAGAAGATGCTGATACTTACTCAGGCAGACCTGGCTTCTCTGAACATCAAACAGGACTAGCAGTAGATGTATATAACGGTAAAGAAGACTATACAAATTTTGAAAAGACAAAAGAATTTCAATGGATGCAAGAAAATGCACATAAATATGGTTTCATCCTAAGATTTCCCAAAGATAAAACCAATGAAACAGGATATCAATATGAATCATGGCATTACCGTTATGTAGGTACTGAAATAGCTAACTACATTCATAAAAACAATCTCTGCTATGAAGAATACTACGTTCAAAAAATAGAAAATAAAAAATAAATCAAAATTACCATAATATTAAAAAGGTGCTCAAAAAGCCCTTTTATTTTTACAAAATATATCCCCCTAGAAGTCCATTATTTAATCAAATCAATCATATGTTTTTTTATAGTATAAAAACAAGTGATAAAAACAAGTAAATATAACCCAAATTAATAACAATAAATTACTAATTTGTACAAATGCTAAAATAGTATCATTTTTATATAGCAATACTTTATCAGCAAAATCAATTCCCAAACATGTAGTAAAAATTATAAAATTCATAAATAAACAATGAAAAACACCAAAAAAAATATAATTAACTATTTTTTTAAATCTAGAAATACTCTTATTAAAAATAGTATAAAACAGCAAACCTAATACAATAAGCATAATAAAGAAATAAACTATAGTAGAAGGAAAATAAATATAATTCATAATAAATTGCATCATTTGATCAACACATAACTTAACATAGTCATAGCAACTAATAACAAGACCTATTAAAATACTTAAATAAATACCTATTATTACAAAAGTAATAATTTTATTTTTTCTCTTAATATTAAAAACTAAACCTAAAAATAAAAGAAGGCAAAATATGAACATCTCTATAGATAAAAAAGAAGAAAATATATATTTAAATATAAGTCCAATCTTCTCAAATAAAGACAAGTTCAAAAGTATCACCTCCTATACTAATTCAGCAATATAAACAGTCTGTAATGCATCATTATCCTTTGTACAAGTAATCATAGTAAGTGTAGTTTTATCATAATTTCTAATAATACGAACAACACCATTCTTTTCAACATCATAAATATTAACTATATTATATTGATACTTATTTCCATTATAAGTAACATAAGCAGTATCTCCTACTTGTAACTTATATAAATAGGCAAAATATGAAATATAAGCATCACCAGAATGAGCCATTAATATCAGATTACCATTAATAACATCTGGCAAAGTCGATCCCTTAACCATAGATACATTATATTGAATATTATTATATTTTGAATCAATATTATAAAAACCCCGTTTTAAACCTATTTTAGGTATCTCTAAGACACCTAAATACTTATCATAATTAACACTATATTGATTATTATTACTAGTATTATCATTATTAGTAACTGTAGAATTATCTGTTGGCAAGTTATTAGCAATAGGTGCATCACTTATTACCTTCTGTTCTGGAACCGGTAAAACTTCTTGAGACGACATATCAATCTTCATCCTAGAAAAAACCTCATCTCTCATTCGTAATAAATAATTCCAAGAAAGCGATATAACACCAATAAATACAAGGAAAGAGCCACATAATAACAAATGGCTCTTCTTTATTCGCTTAGTTACTCTTTGCTGGCTTAACATTCGCATAAATGATACCCACACCACTTAATAATACAATAAGACCAATAAAATAGATCGATTGTGCTGTACTCATACCTGTATCAGGAGAACCAACAATTTCGAAAGAAGTACCAGCAGCCACTACTGAATCTTTAGTCTGAACAGTAGTAATTGTCTGATCTCCAGGAGAAACAAACTTCCTACCTTCATAAGAATTAAACTTACCATTAACATTAACTGTAATAGTCTGTTTTTCTTCAGTTACTTTATCTTTTGGTATTCTTATATAAAACTTAGTACTTGGAGAAATATTATTTAAATCATCTATTATACTACCATTCTCACCAACTATAATAGTACCACTAGGAGCACCATTCAATGATAAACTATATCCATTATAAGTTCCTAGTGCCTGAGCACTAACAGAACCAGTAACAGTAAATAATCCTGTTTGATAATATTTTTCATCTGCAGTTAAAGAAATAGCATCTGTAGACTTAGTTATAGCCATAGATTTATTTGGTTTATTTCTATTTGTTAAAGCTGTATTAATCAATGATGTAATACCAAAAGTAGAATAAATAGGCTTATCACTTTCGTAATACTTAGTAGCTCCTAATCCTGCTGAAGAACCACCATCCTCAAGTGAAGTTTCACCCTGAATTTGACTAATTTGCTCATCTGTCAAGTTAGAATTCTGAGCATCTCCCGCCTTCTTCAAATAAATCCAAATAGCAGTTTGAGTAATCCAAGTCTGTGCTCTATAATCCAACTCATTACCTGAGGCATCTTTTAACTTTTTATTTGGATATAAATTAGCTGTTAAATATAAAAGTCCATAATCAGTAACTTCCCCACCATCTTGATAAGTAGAACCACCTTGAAAATCTATATTATATTCCAAACAAAAAACTGGAATATTTTTTTCTGTATAAAAAGGATCTACTGGAAATCTATTATTTGTACCAATAATACGCTTAGTCGTATCAACATCTTTAGTAACAAAAGGAGCTTGAATACTACTAGCAATATCAGGTACTGCAAAAGAAACCTGCTTAAAACCAACTGCTACCAAGGATAATATAGATACAATAGCTAATACGAAAGATAATACTATTGATGTATTATTCTTAAACAACTTATTCCAAAATGACTCTTTATTATTATTTTTTTCCATATATATTTTTTCCATATACGCACCCTACCTTTATAAAATAATTATAACATACTTTAATAAATTTTAAACCATATTTTTAACTAATCTCAAAAATATTGTCAATATCTGAAGCCTTACCCCTATCATTAATATATAGTGTAGCTAAAACATCGCCTTTAGAAACCTCATCACCTATTTTTTTAGAAAGTAAAATTCCTACACTAGGATCAATTAAATCATCTTCCTTACAACGACCAGCACCTAAATAAACTGATAACTTTCCTAATGCCAAAGCATCAATACTTTTAATTACTCCACTCTTATGAGCTTTAATAGTTTTTGTTTTAGAAGAAACTAAAATATTATCTATATCACCGCCCTGATATTCTACTAAAGAAACAAATTTATCATACGCCTTACCACTACTAATACTAGAAAAAACAAGTTCTAAAGCATCCCTTTTAGAAATGTCTTTTGCCATACTAACCATCTCAGAAGAAAGATCAACACATAAATCAACTAAATTAGTATCTGTTTGTTCACCCTTTAAAACGGAAATAGCCTCTAATACTTCTAAACTATTACCAATAGCAAACCCCAAAGGAGTATTCATATCACTAAGAATTATTCTAACTTCTTTATGATAAACTTCTCCAATTCGCTTCATTAATTCTCCAAGTTTTCTTCCCTCTTCCTTAGTTTGTAACAAAGCTCCATTTCCATACTTAATATCAATTAAAATTTTATCAGCACCTGATGCAATTTTTTTACTCATAATACTAGAAGCAATTAAAGGTATTGAAGAAACGGTACCAGTAACATCCCTTAAAGCATAAACTTTCTTATCCATAGGAACAAGATTAGCAGTTTGCCCTGATACAACAACTGAAATATCACGTACCTGTTTTATTATTTCTTTCTCACTCAAATCAACTCGAAAACCAGGAATACTCTCTAACTTATCCAAAGTACCTCCAGTATATCCTAAGCCTCTACCACTTAATTTAACAACAGGTACTCCTAAAGAAGCAACTATAGGAGCAATTATTAAAGTCGTCTTATCACCAATACCACCAGTAGAATGCTTATCAACCTTAACTCCCTCAACAAAAGAAGTATCTAAAACATCACCACTATCAATAAAAATCTTTGTCAAAGCAAAAATTTCCTCATCAGTCATTCCCTGAATACAAATAGCCATTAATAAAGAAGACATTTGATAAGACTCTACCCTACCTTCAAGATAACCATTAAAAAAATAATCAAGTTCCTGATAACTAAGTTCCAATCCTAATCTTTTCTTATTAATAATATCTACAATCATTCTAACACCTTCCTAAACATATCTGATTCTCGAATAACAAAACCACATTTTTTATATAAAGCATGAGCAGAAATCCTAAATCTACTAGCCGATAACTGCATATAAATACAATTTCTTTTTCTAGCAAGAAGCTCTGCCTGATTAATTAACATAGTACCAATACCCTTACCCTGATATTTTTTAGTAACACAAACATAATCAATTAAACAATAATTATTATTAAGAATAGGATCTAAAACCATAGTAAACAACAAAAAGCCTACTACAGAAGAACCACTTTTCGCAACAATACCACAAAAATTATCTGAAAAATCAAATACCATATTAGAATCACTAAAATGATTAATTAAACTATCTTTAATTGGATCATTAGAAACAGCAAAACATTCTAATAAAAGATTTTTAACCTGAGAAAAGTCATTTTTTTTATACTCACAAACCTCTATATTCATAATAATAATATTCTCCAATTCTACTTAAAGTATAACACAAAAGAAAAAAAAATACTAGAATAATACTATTTGAGTTTAGGTTTTTTACGAGAAAATTTAATTAAATATAGAAAAAAATAA
>CAOJZZ010000041.1 GCA_948466315.1 uncultured Mycoplasmatota bacterium
TGGAGTTCAGACGTGTGCTCTTCCGATCTATTTTTGCTAGGAATAGATTCAATTATTCTAAACATTCCTTCAATATCACATACATCTGTATTATAATATTTCCCATCTGAAGATTTTAATTTCAGTTGGTGACAATTTGTCACCGACTCATTTCCTTCTTCTCTAAGACGTTGTTTTAGTTTGTTCCAGTATTTTCTGCCATCCTTACTCTCAGAAACAACACTAACTATATCAACTACACTAATATAGTATTTTTCATCATCTTTATCCCATACTGCTCTAATAGTTTCATTATTAAATATTTTGTTTATCAAGTGCATTTTATCTTGATTCATTTTTTATCACCTCCTTTACTATATTTTTATTATGTATTTAAGTAGAAAGAAAAAATATCCTTCTACTTATATTATTATGAAAAACTTTACGATTTCCTTCTTTTTTTGAAAATTTTATTCAAAATTCCATTTTATTTGGATATTTCTTGTATTTGTATCCTCATTTACTTTACCAATATAGATTTTATCTATAAATTCATCAACAATAACTCTGTTTAATTCTTCTAACTTTTTGTATTTACCAAATATCTTTTCATTATTTTTGGAAGATTCTTCTTTCATTTTATAATATGCTATTTCATTATTTATTGATTTAATCTGATTACTATACATATCTTCATTTTTATTATAATCAGTAATTAAATCTTTAAATTGTTCTACTGATATAACTCCATTAACTTTATCTTCATAAAGACTTTTTAAATAATTTCTAGTTTTAAATATTTCTTTTTCAATTTGCTCTTTTTGTTTTTTTAGTGAGTTAATCTTATTGTTAAACCTATTAGTACTTTTTTTAGAATCTATACTTTCTAACTGCGCTTCATCATAGTATTCACTTATTTTACTATTAATTGCATCTAATATTATTTTCTCTAATTCATCATATCTAATTGATGATTTATTAATACATTCATCATAGCCATCACGATTTCCAGAACAAACTAAATATTCATGTTTAGTAGAGTTCTTTTTCCTCATATAATGCTTACACTCAAGACAAAAAACTTTACCAGAGAATATATGAACACTACCAGTAGTTTTCATAGGTTTTGTTCTTTCTTTCATTACAAGTTGTACTTTATTAAAAGTTTCTTCATCAATAATTGCTTCGTGAGTGTTTAAAATTTTAACCCATTCACTTTTATCTTTGTTTTTAATTTTGTGATTTTTATAACTAACAGTAGTTCTTTTACCTTGTATTAAATGTCCTAGATATAACTCATTTGTTAAAATAGTTTTAATAGCATTTGTACTCCATTTTATTTCTTCTCTAGGTCTATCACTAATTACATTTAATTTAATTCCTTTTCGATACTTATATAGAGAAGGACAGGGTATATTTTTACTGTTTAAGTACTTTGCTATACCCGTAAACCCAAGCCCTGTTAGATATAAATTAAATATATCTTTAACAATCTCACTAGCTATTGGATCAACTACTAATTTATTATTATCTTCACTAGATATCTCATAACCAAATGAAGCAAAAGGGGAGATAAATTCTCCTTGTTTCATCTTAGAATTAAAAGCACTTCTTATATTGTTAGAAACATCTTCTAAATACCATTCATTAACCAAGCCATTTATTTGCCTTGATTTTTTATTACCTAAAACTAGAGTATCAGCATTATCAGATAAACCAATAAATCTAATATTCCATTCCTTAAATTTATTATTAATATATTTTTCAACGATTTCCATATCTCTAGAAAACCTGGATTGACTTTTACATAGTACAATATCTAACTTTTTGTTTTCACAATCTCTGATTAATCTTTCAAATTCAGGTCTATAAGTTCCAGCACCTGATAAATCTTCATCAGAATACTCATCTACTAAAACAAATTCAGGATGTTTACTTATATAATCTATCAGCATATTTCTTTGATTTTTAATAGATTCACTGTCATCATCTTTATTAGCTTTATCTCTATCTTCATTAGATAATCTTAAATAAATACCAACTCTTAATATTTTTTTACTCTCAACACTCTCCATTTCATTCATAACTATTACCTCCAATACAAAGGCAATAATTAAGTTTAAAGTTAAACTTATAACCAATACTATTATAACATTTATTTAAGAAGATTAACATTAAACTCCATCAGTTCTATAATTTTATATAGCTTTTTATTAACTATTTCTTTTAACTTAGTATCAGTTAAATTTTCTGGAACAATATCAATAATATTGTATTGCATAAGTTTTCTCCTTTCATACTCAAGTTTGAGAGATAAAAAGGCATTTGTAATTAATATTTTGTAAATTTTTCTTCATACTATCAATCCTCCATTCATTACTTAATTTAAAATAATATTTTGTGGTACATTTTTACTTTAAAAGGTTATTTTTATTTATAATTTAGCATTTATATTAATTTTTTATTTATTTTATGATTACAATGTCTTTTTATTAAAATAATAAGAGTTAGTTATAATTACATTCCTATTTCAAAGTCATCTGATTTATCTTTTTCGCTTCGCTCATATTTACGATTAACACCACTTGCATAATATTCCATATCATCATAGTTAATGTCGGAATCTTTAGAAAAGTGAATACCTATCTTATGACCTAAAGCTCTGCAAATTTTATCACAGAATTTAAACATCTTTTCTTTAAAATTATTAAATGTTTCTTGTATTTCATTAACTTTAGATTCTAGTTTTTCGATAATAGAATTTTTTTCTTTTATTACTTGTTTTTGTTTAGAAATAGTTAATTCTTGCTCATATATTTTTGTATCTCTTTCTTTAATAGCTCTACCATCTTTTAACTTTGAATTTTCAGTTTGAAGATTTCCTAATTTTTTAGTAAGTTCATCAAGTAATACATCTTTTTGTTTTATTATATTTTTATTACTAGAGTTTTCTTTTTGCATTTGTTTAGAATAATCAATCAAATTATTAATATCTTCATCTTTATATCCTATAACTTTTCTTTTTACAGGATTTAAAATTTCATTTGAATCAAAATTAGATATTTCTTTTGAAGCTTCTAATTCAATTTCATTTAATTTTTTATTCTTTTCAAATTCTATTTTCATATCATTAATTTGTTCATTTAAATCTTCAATTTCTTTTTCAGCTTTTGTTTTATGATGTTTATTATCCCCAATGTTTCCTCTAAAGAGATGATAGCCTTTTTCAGTCATATACTTGTTGTAATCATCTTGGATTTTTGCATAAGATGTTTTCCCACCTAACGTTTTCCAAAACTGATCACAATTTAGAAATTTTCCTTTTTCTGTTTTAAAAATATTTTTTCCATTCTTATCTTTCTTTTGAACTGGGTACATTTTTTTATTTCCTTTTTTATCTATTCCTTCTCGATAAATTATATTTCCATTATTATCAGTTTCAAAAACTTTTCTTTTAACTTCATTAACAACAGGCATAAAGTAAAAGTGTAAATGTGGAGTATCTTCATCATAATGAACTTGTGCATATACTACATTATCTTTACCCACAAGATTTTCTAAAAAGTTATAACTATCATTGAAAAAGTTTTTAACCTTTTCAGGTATATCATCATTAGACTTAATATCAGGCACTAGAATAGCTTTACCCTTGTCTTTTCCGACTTGATGAGTTCTACCACTATCTTTAAATTTCATTCCCAAACCTTGAAAAAATTCTTTTCCACTTGTAACGATAGCACCATTTAATAAATTGGTATTCTTGCCATCATTATAATATATTTTATTATCATTTAATTTAGAATAGACTTGTTCTTGTAAAGTAGGCTTAGTTAATGATACATAACTATAATTAAATATAGTTCTTTCCTGATCATAATTACCAGTTCCTTTTCTTTGAACTAATTCTATACCAAGTCCTCCTAAATCACTTGATTTATATTTATTTTCAAATCTTAATACTTGATTTCCATCATACATTTATTACCTCCTTGTCTTACTTCTTTAGATAAAGGTCTATTTATTGACCTATCTCACTAGGGCATAGCCCAATAGTGAGTTTAAGGAGACCTTAAAAATCCCATTGCTTGTTTTTCGTAAATGATTAAAAATCATAAACTACAAACAAGATTAATTAAACGATATACTATATCTTTTAATTAATAATAAATGAATTCGTTATCGCCACTTTCATGAGTTACCTCACAAAACGTGCCACACTTATTCATTATTTACAGAAGGTTCTTCATAGTAACAATGCCATAATCTTGAATTAGCATTTCTTTTATTAGTAATATGAAGACCTTCTCGTTCCAACAAACTTAGATTTCTTTGAATTAAACCTCCAAGTTGTGTTGGCGTTAATAAAATATTTGTTTTTGATAAGATATCTGATATTGTATAATCAAAATCTTTTTTAGCAATTGCATATTTTATAAATAGAAGTAGATTATAATCTATCTCATCATCATTATTTTCATCTATAACACTAAAAGATTGATTTTCATTTCTTTTAAGATTAAGTTCTAATCTACTTAAATCTCTACTTTTATAATTTAAGGTTAATTTATTATAGTTGTTTTTAGATTCTTTTAGCTTAATAATTCCAGATACATCAGCATTAAGTCCAACACTCCCCATAGTATCATCTCTTTTATTTAAGTGATGAGTAACAAGTAGAGTAATATTATATTTTCTACATAGTTCTTTTAACTTCCTAAAAACAATATCATTTATATCTTGATAACTATTCATATCATAATCAGAATCAAACTTTATATCTTTAAGCATATCAATTATTACAAATAATGGAGTAGCATTATTTGTTAAATCATGAATATCTCTTTCTATATCTCTAATATAGAAGTCTGGTATATCATCTTGATCTATTATGTGCAATTTTTCAATATTTGGATTCAAATTCATTAATTTAAATCTCTCACTTAATTGATTTAAGTCACTCTCTGTGCTAATATATAAAACGTGAGAAGAATTTACTTTAAAACCTAAAAAGTTTTCTCCAGTAGTAAGAGAGAAGGCAAGTTGCTGGGCAAACATTGACTTGCCAACTTTAGGATGAGATACAAGTAAATAAACTCCATTTGATATCATTAAATTTTCAACAATGATATCTTTTTTTATTGTATTATTAATATCATTTAACTGTTTCACTCGATTCTCCTTCCTTTTTTTAATTATTATCCTTGTGGTGTCGCATAAATATAGTAAGTTTCATCTAATTCGTTATAAACAATATACTTTTTATGCTTTAGACTATTAAAAGTCATGATGATATCTCTTTTACTATCATTACTAATAGAGTATAAGTTGCAATTACTTAGCTCTTCATCAGATTTAATTAATAGAGAATTAAGCATTCCTATTTCATCAAAGGATAAATTCTTAGAATATACGGAATCAGTAATAGTAGTATCTTTCTTAAACCTTTTCAAACAAATCACCTCCAATCTTAAAAAGTGCTATGTCCGATATATAGGACAATTTCAATATAACATTGTCCGAAAATGTTGTCAATACTATTTGTCCGAAATTATAGACAAAATTATAAAAAGATGTTAAAATTAGTTTAAGAAGAAAAAAGGGAGAAAGAAGTGGTTAAATGAATTCTCAAGAGCTAAAAAATATAATTGAGTCTGCTAGAGAGAAAAAAGGAATATCTCAAAGAGAACTTGCTAAAGCAACAGGTATAAGTAGAAGTACCTTGAATGATTTAATTAATGGAAAAATAAAAAAAGTAGATATAGATGATCTACGTAAAATAGCTGAAACATTAGATATGTCATTAGAAAATTTACTTAAAGTTGCAGGCTATGATGATTTCTTAGGTTATCTATCTTTAGATAAATATAAAAATAAATCTACTAGAGATTTAAAAAATATGATAGAACAATATAAAAAGTCTGAATTAGATTTATTAGATTTTGATTCTAAGAAAAGAGCTAAAGTAAGTAGTGCTAGACAACAATTATTTAATACAATGGAACATTTAAAGATAATGAAAGATAATAAAGATAGTTTATATACAATAGATAAAGCAATAGAAGATATTAAGTTTGCCTTTGATGAACTATTAGAGGCAGAGTATAAATATGATTATAGTAAATTGCCAAAAGATTTATAAAGTAAAATATTAGTAATAGAAAATTTATAGTCGTTTAATGACACTATGACACACGGTTTTGTGTAGGGTACAAGATTTTATAGTGTCACAATGTCACAAATTTGAAGGGAGGTTTGCATAATGTTTAGAGAATTTATTGATGTAAAAGAAGATGATTTATTGTTAGCGGATTTTGAAATTTTAAACATACTTTTATATGACCATAGCAGTAAAAAGAACATTATATGGGCAACCGATAATTACCAAAAATATGGAGACAGATTCAAATTTGATTTTGAAATAACGATTGATAAGATAACTGGAAATTATGGTGAGGTAATAAAACCAAGATCAAAAAAAACTGTAGAAGAAAAAAATAAAAGAATTAAAGATAATGCAGAAGTTTTTACACCATCATGGATTTGCAATGAACAAAACAATTTAGCTGATGAAGCGTGGTTTGGTAGAAAAAATATATTTAATAAAGTTTTAAATAAAAGTTGGGAATCAATTGATGAAAAAATACTGTTTCCAGAGAATAAAACATGGAAAGAATATGTTAATAGTTTAAGATTAGAGATCTCTTGTGGAGAGGCACCATATTTAGCTAGTAGATACGATACTGTAACAGGGAAAATGATTAAAGTAAAAGACAGAATAGGTTTACTAGATAGAAAATTAAGAATAGTTTCAGAGAATATTGATGAAGAAGCAGAATGGATTAATTGGGGAATTAAATCCATTAAGAGTGTATATGGATATGATTGGCAAGGAGACAATGTTTTACTTGCTAGAGAAAATATACTATATACTTTTATTGATTATTATAAAGATAAATTTAATAAAAAGCCATCACTTGAATTAGTGAAACAAATAGCAGAAATTGTTAGTTGGAATATATGGCAAATGGATGGACTAAAATTTGTAATTCCAAATAGTTGTAAAAATGAAAAAATTGTTGAGATGACTTTGTTTGGGGAAGAAGAGCATGAAAAAGAATGCTTGGGGTGTAAGAAAAATAGTTATAAAAATCATAATGGAATATATTGCAAAATAATGAATTGGGAAACAAATAAACAGATTAAGTTTATTTCACTATTAAATAAGAAGTAGAGGTGTAACATGAAGAATTTAAATATATTAGATAAAATAATAGTCGGTAGAGTTGATCCTTATATTTACGCTTTCACAACAAACACAGTTCCTAATTATTTAAAAATAGGCGACACATATAGACCAGTTCAAGTTCGTTTGAATGAATGGAAAAAATATTATCCTGAATTAAAACAAGAATTTGAAGAGAAGGCTATAGTAAATGAGAATGTTTTTTTTAGGGACTATTCTGTTCATAAATTTATTGAAGAAGAACTTGGGAAAATTCGTTTATTAGAAAATGATTTAGAAAAAGGAATATATTACTCAAATGAATTTTTTAAAGATACTACATCTGAGGAAGTAGAAGAAGCAATAAATGATATAAAGAAAAATTATGAGGAAAATACAACTAAATATCAATATTATAATTCAAAAGATTTATTGCCAGTGATTCATCATTATGCATCAACCGGTATGTGTAATTTAAGACCTAACCAAGAAGAAGCAGTAGAAAAATTTAAAATAGCAGTTGAACATGGTAGAAAAAATTTACTTATGTATGCTGTAATGAGATTTGGCAAATCATTCACATCTTTGATGTGTGCTAAAGAAATTAATGCCAAAATAGTGCTAGTTGTATCAGCAAAAGCAGATGTTAAAGAAGAATGGAAAAAGACTGTTGAAAGTGCCGATAACTTAAATAGTGATTATGTGTTTTTGTCAAGCAATGAATTAATTAGAAATAGTCACATTATTGAAGAAACAATAAATAATAAAGGTGTAGTCATATTTCTAACATTACAAGATTTACAAGGTGATATAATAAAAGAAAAACATAAAGAACTTTTTGAAAAAAATATAGATTTATTAATTATTGATGAAACACATTTTGGTGCAAGAGCAGAAAAGTATGGACAAGTCCTAAGAAACACTAATTATGAAAGTGATATTAAAGATAAGTATTCTGATGACTATATTGAAACCGAGGAGGCTTTAAAATATATAAAAATACTTAACGCAAAAGTCAGACTTCATTTATCAGGAACACCATATCGTATTCTTATGGGGAGTGAATTTTCAAAAGAAGATATAATTAGTTTTTGTCAATTTTCTGATATTGTAAAAGCTCAAAATGATTGGGATAAAGAAAATGTTTTAAATGATAACTTTAAAGAATGGGAAAATCCTTATTACGGATTCCCACAAATGATTAGATTTGCGTTCAATCCAAGTAGTAGTGCTAAAGAAAAGCTTAAAGAATATAAAAAGAATGGTTTTACATATGCCTTTTCTTCTTTATTTAAACCTGTGTCAATTAAGAAAAATATTAATGGTAATCATAAAAAGTTTATAAATGAAAATGAGATTCTAGAATTGTTTGAAGTCATTGATGGTAGTAAAACAGATGATAATCTACTTGGATTCTTAGATTATGACAAGATTAAAGAAGGAAAAATGTGTAGGCATATAGTTTGTGTACTTCCTTATTGTGCTTCATGTGATGCTTTAGAACAATTAATTAAAAATAATCATGATAAATTTAAGAATTTAAATGAATATGAGATTATTAATATTTCAGGTGTTGAAAATACTAATCTTTATAAAACTACAAATGATGTAAAACAAAAAATAAATGAATGTGAAAAGAACAATATAAAAACAATAACATTAACTGTAAATCGTATGCTTACTGGAAGCACTGTTCAAGAATGGGATACAATGTTATATTTTAAAGATACAGCTTCACCACAAGAATATGACCAATCAATATTTAGGTTGCAAAATCAATACATAAAAGAGTTTATTAATGATAATGGTGATGTAATTAAATATAATATGAAGCCTCAAACATTATTAGTTGATTTTGATCCAGAAAGAATGTTTTTATTACAAGAAACTAAATCATTAATATATAATGTTAATACTGAAGAGGCAGGTAATGCCTTATTAAGAGAAAGAATTAATAATGAATTAAAAATATCCCCAATTATTACAATTAATAAAGATAAAATAGTTGAAATAACACCAGAAGATATAATGGCAGCTGTAAGCAATTATTCTAAAGAAAAAGGTGTCTTAGATGAAACAAATGAAATCCCTGTAGATTTATCGTTATTACAATTCGAAGAAATAAAGAAAGTAATTGAAAAACAAAGCGAGTTAGGTTCTAAAAAAGGTCTATTTGTTGAAACTGCAGAAGGTGAAGGAGAAGAATTAGATATACCTGAAACGCAAGAAGTTGAATTTCCAGACGGTGGAACAGAAGATGACTATGATGATAAAAATAATAAAGTTGTTAATTCTGATTCAAATAAAACAGTTGATCCAATTAAACAATTTAGAACTTATTATGCTAGAATATTATTTTATTCTTTCTTAACAAAGGATAAAGTAATTTCATTAGATGATATTATTGAAAATATTAATAGTGAAGATAATAGTCGTATTGCTTATAATCTGGGATTAGATAAAAATATTTTATTATTAATAAGAAAAAATATTAATCTATTTATACTAAGTCAATTAGATTATAAAATTCAAAATATTAATAATCTATCTAATGATAGTTCATTAGAGCCAATAACTAGAGCCATGATTGCTGTAAGTAAATTTAGTAAATTATCTGAATCTGAATTTATTACTTCACCTAGTGTTTGTAAAAATGTTATTAATTTAATAACAAATGATGAATTAAGAAATGTTGTTAGTAACAATGGGAAAATACTAGATGTAGCAAGTAAAATGGCAGAATTTCCAATTAGCTTATATACTAAACTTACTGTTGACTTAGGAATAAATCCTGAACAAGTTAAAGACCGCATTTATGCTATTCCAACTTCTAATATAGCCTATGAATTTACAAGAAAAATATATGAAATATTAGATTTAAATACAAAAAATATTGCATGTAAATTTAATTCTTATAATTTAATTGATTGCCGAAAAGACAATGATGAGTTAGACATTCATAAAATAACTACAATGTTATCTCAAAATAAAAACTTTGACGAAATAGAATTAGAAGAAAATTTATTTACACAGGAGGGAGAGAATCTTATGAAGTTTGATTTAATTGTTGGAAACCCACCATATCAGGTATCTGATGGAGGTGCTTTAGCGAGTGCAAAACCAATTTATCAATATTTTGTTAATGTATCTAATTCACTTAGTTCTAGATTCACTTCTTTAATAATCCCTACTAGATGGTTTGTTGGAGGAAAGGGATTAGATGATTTTAGAGTAGAAATGTTGAATGATAACCATCTGAAAGAATTGCATGATTATTTAACTCCTGAAGATGTTTTTCCAAATACAAATATTCGAGGAGGAGTTTGTTATTTCCTAAGAGATAACCAATATGATAATTCCGAAAATCTAGTTAAAGTAGTAACACATGAAAATAATAATATAATTTATGAACTTAATAGACCTCTTAAAACAATCGATTATGATGTATTTATAAGAGATAGCAAAGCAAAGTCAATTATTGATAAAGTAATTGATGATAAATTTATTTCAATGTCAACTATTGTTTCTTCCCGTAAGCCATTTGGATTAGATGGGAATTTTGCAAGAACTAATAAATTTAAAATGAGTATAGAGCAACTGAGAGAACCTATATGTTGTTATGCAAAGGGGAAAAGATTAGGATTTATTGAACGGGATGACATTTTAACACATGATGATTGGATTAATAAATGGAAAGTATTTATCCCTAGAGCTAATAATATAGGTACTGAATTAAATGACGATAATATGAATTCTTTTGTGGGAAAACCTGATGAAGTATGCACAGAATCTTATTTATCTATAGGAGCTGAATTAAATTTAAATGAAGAGTCTTCAGAAAACTTATCAAAGTATTTTAAAACGAAATTTTTAAGATACTTACATGGATTATTAAAAAGTAGTCAAGATGCAACTTCAAAAACTTTTGATTTAGTACCACTTCAAGATTTTACTACATCTTCTTTTATTGATTGGTCAAAATCAATAAAAGAAATAGATAGCCAATTATATAAAAAATATAATCTATCTAATGAAGAAATAATTCACATAGAATCCAAGATAAAGGAAATGTAACCATGTTTGACAATATAACTATTGAAGAAGTTAATCATAAGGTGTTTTTTGATAAAGATAAAATGAAACTTTATGTATCTTATGATTATCCCTATGATCCTAGTGAGTACATAAAAAGAGAAAAATTTATAAAAATTAATCGATATTTACTATATATTACAAAACCTGGCGAATATAGTGAAGGTAATAAAGTATTTAGAGTTAATTATTATATAGGATTTGATTATGGAGATTTTAATGTAGAAGATTTAAAAGAAATTACATTTCAGTCCAATAAAATATCAGAGTTATTTTATAGAGAAAAAGGAAAATCAGAACAATTTTCTTTTTCATTCAAATTCGATAGTTGTGAGTTTGATTTAAAATTGATTGCATCAAATAAACTGAAAGATACATATTATGGACACTTAAATTATGAGAGTGGTGTAAAAGTAATAATTAAAAAATGTAGCAGTTATTGCGAATTAAATAAAATAATTAATAGTATTTTGAATTTGTTATCTATCATAGCAGTCGATATTGATATAAAAAATTGCAAAATAAGTATAACAAATAAGAAAAGCAGCTATATTGGCAATGTAATGTTCAATTATTTTGAATCAAAGGAAAAGTACATCAAGAATTATAATTTTTCATTAGGAAATTTTTGGCATTTAAAAGATAGTGTGCCAAAAATAATAAATATATTGTATCCAACTCCAGATATAAATTTATATTTTTTATTTTCTTATCAAAGTGAATATGATAATTATGATTTTTTCAATATGTATTCTTGTTTTGAATATGAATATTCGAAAATTGATAAAAATAAATTATATGAAAATGACATATTAGAAAAAATAGAACAACAAAAAAGTAGTGCATTAGAAATACTTAAAGATAAAACTTTTCCTATTCAATTTTTAAACTATATAAAAAATTATAATCCATTGGAAGGGCATAGACAAAAATTGAATAATGGATTAGGCTATATCAGAGAAATTACATATTGTGATTATACGGATAAAGAATTTCAAGAATTCCAAGAAAAGATTTATAAATTAAGAATTAATATTGTGCATAATCCAAATGGAACTTTTATTATTGATGATACTTGGTTAATAATGAGTTTTTCGCAAATGATTTATATTTTATTTCTAAAGAGAGCTTTGATAGATGATAATACTATTAAAGATGTCGTAAAGAACTTCTTTGTACCTGTAGCATAGTATTTTATTTGCAAGGAGTTAAAAAATATGAAAATTGATTATTCAAAATATAATATAAAAAACATTAATTATAAAAATAAAGAATATGAAGTTTCTTTAATTTATCATGATGATAATGGAATTAGATTAGCTTTTGAAGGGACAAAGTTTTTAGGAGAATTTGAGTTTGATATTCAAAAGCAATATTATTTAGATAAAATACAATGTGTTGGTAAAAACGATAAAAAGATGACCTTATTTGATGTTAGATTTACAGTTAGAATTGATGAATATGGTCATTATCTTGTACATATGATATTTAATAGAGTAATATATGAATTTGTTGATAGTTATGAATTTAAATGTAATAAATTAAAAGTTATACTTGATAATACTAAATATAATATAAAAGATTTTTTTAATTTTGATAAGGTGAATTTGAATAGTACCATTACTTTAACATTAGGACATAACTACTTTTGTTTTGACTCTTCTAAGGTTATAGAAACCAGTCAATTATATTCGTTCTTTATTTCTTTTTATGAGTATTTTAATTTGTTGACAGGTTTCTTTCCTCCAATATATAGTATTATTTACTATTTAGATGATAAAGAATTTAAATATGAGTTTAATATTGTAGAAAAATATATAACGAAAAAAGGCTATATAAAAAATGATTCATACTTTACAACTGTATTAAATGAAGAAAAGTTTTTAATATCATTTAATGAGTTTCAAATTTTAAGAGAAAAAATATCTTTGCCATTTGATGTTTATTATTGCTCCCTGATGGAAAGCTCTGCATATATTGAAAATAGTGTAGTACATATTTTACAATCGTTTGATGGAATGTTTGATAAAATGAAAATATTTGATGAAAAAAAGTATTTATTCAATGACAAAATAAAAGAAAAAATTATTGAAAGATATAGTGAAATAGATTTATCTGATATTTGTGATTCTGATACTTTTGATACTAATAGAATTAAGGGATTACTTGGTTATATCAATAGACCTTCTAACTCTTTAAAAATAAGGTATATTCTAAATGTTTATGGAAAAATATTTGAAAATGAAAAGAATCAGCAAATTAATAAAGAAAAAACTTACTTTGATGAATTGATTAAAAAAATGGTTAATACAAGAAATAAGTTTTCTCACGCAACTATAGAAAATAAAAAATGTTTAAACGGAACAGAATGTGCACTATATATTCTTAAATTATTTTTGGCTTTTAGATTATGTATAATGAAAGAAATAGAAATAGAATGTGATAATAAACTACTTGATAGTTATATTTCAAAAATTGATGAACGGATAAATGAAGAAGGAATTGCTTTTATTGAATTTAAAGAAAAAGAAAAGGTGTGATGTTATGGATAATAAGAACTCTGACATTATAATTTTGTCACTAGGATTAAGTTATTTAATTATTTCAATATTTTTATTTGTTAATCATGTAAATATTAATGCTAAATTTTTCTTTATTATTGCAATTTCTTCGTTTAATGTTTCTATTTATGAACTTATAAATGCAATAATGAAATCAACTTTAAAAATTAATTCAACTCTTTTAAATAAGATTTACAATAATTCAACAG
>CAOJZZ010000042.1 GCA_948466315.1 uncultured Mycoplasmatota bacterium
TTCATCATCTTCAAAAATACTCATTTTACACTTACTACAACGATAATGTGCCGCTAGAGGATTTACTTCAGTAATACCCATAAGAGTTGCGACAAAACTTGAACCAACAGAGCCACGTGAACCAACTAAATAACCTTCATCATTAGAATGTTTTACTAATCTTTGAGAGATAAGATAAATAGGATCGAATCCTCCACCTATTATTCCTCCTAAAGATTTATTTAATTGTTTTTCTAAATCTTCATCAGACAGGTCTTCTTCAGATGTTTCTTTTAGATGACTTTTTATAAGGCTTTTTACGGCATCAAAGCCTTCATAAATTACATTATGTATCCTTTTATATATTTCTACTTCTTTTTCCTCTTCGCTAAAGTTTTCTTTTTCAATATTTTCTCTAATAGTTTTAGAAACAATATCTCCATATAATTCAGTAGCTATACGATCTTCTATATTATATGGTAATACTTCTCCATACCATTCTTTAGCTTTAGTGTAAACTAAATCGGTTACAACTCTTGGACAATCTAGGTAATTTTTTCCATCATCACTTTTTACCCTTGGGGAAAAAGGAATTCCTCCAGTATCGATTATTACTTCGATAATTTCAACCATATCGGCTATTTTATTAGTATTTTCAATTACTATTTTATGAGCTAATTCTTCACCTAGAAATTTAAAATTTTCAAGCATTTCATCTGTTGTTCTAAAATGATTGGAAGGAATTTGTTTAATATTTTTTCTAGCTAGGGGATGTCTGCCACCACCTGGTACTTTTTGATTAACAATTATTTCACGATATATTCTATCATCTCTTTTTAAGTGATGTACATCACCTGTTGCGACTATTAATTTTCCTGCTTCTTCTGTTACACGAACAATTTTTTCAATATGAGCGGCTAATTCTACTTCATTTCCAAAATCTCCAGATTGAATCATATGATTATAACATTCTAATGGTTGAACCTCAACATAGTCATAAAAGCGAATAATATTAGAAAGTTCGTCTTCACTTTTGGATTTTCCTTCAACAAAAACTTCACTTTCATAGCACCCACTTCCTATTAGTAAGCCTTCACGATGTTTTTGTATTTCACTACGCAAAATTCTTGGTGTTTTGTAAAGATAAGTAGTATTAGCTAGAGAAATAAGTTTGAAGATATTTTTTAGACCTGTTTTATTTTTAGCTAAAATATTTACATGATAAGAGCGTCCATATTTATGAATTTCATCCTTACTAACTAGTTTATCTAATTGATTCATATTTTCAATATTACGATTCGATAGTTTTTTTAGCATTTTATGAAAGACAAGGGCTGTTCCTTCGGCATCATAGTCTCCTCTGTGATGTGCCGATTCATCCCATGGTACTTCATACCTTTTTACTAAGGCTGATAATGAATGTCTCGCATAATTATTATCCATAGTTCTAGATAATTCTAGGGTATCAATTACTGGATTAGTAAAAGTTCCAAAATTATATTTTCTATAAGCCATTTCTAAAAATGATACATCAAACTTGGCATTGTGGGCTACCATAGGTAAATCACCAAACCATTCGATAAATCGTCTCATAGCATTTTCTTCATTGTCCTTGTCTTTTAACATATCATCAGTAATATTAGTTATTTCTGTAATTTTTCTTGGTAGTGGGCGTCCTGGATTAATTAGTTCATCATATTTTTCTATGATTTCTCCATTATGAATTTTTACTGCTCCAACTTCAATTATTGAATCTATACCACCAGCATTAAAACCAGTTGTTTCAAAGTCGAAAACGACATAAGTTTGTTCTAACATATTTTTATCATTTGGTCTTAAAACAATGTTTACAGTATCATCTATTAAAGTAAGTTCTGTACCATAGATGGCTTTAAAGGGCTCTTCATTCTCCTTTAAATTTTTATTATGGCCAGTTACAAAATTAAAGACATGAGGGAAGGCTTGAACACCATTATGATCAGTAATGGCAATGGCTTTATGTCCCCATTTTATAGCCTGTTTTACAACGTCTTCTTCAGAGACTAAGCCATCCATTTGACTCATTTTAGTATGACAATGGAGCTCTACTCTTTTTTCCTCATTGGTATCCTTAATAGTTTCTTCTTGATGATCTATTTTTTCAATATCTCTCGCATTTAAAACAAGCTCTTTAGAAAATTGATCGTTTTTAGTGTAGCCTCTTATTTTATACCAATTATTAGCTTTTAATTCTTTACATAAGTTTTTATATTCTTCATTATCACGACTAAAAACTTTACAATAAATGCTATCAGAATAATCAGTTATTTTTAAGGTGATAATTTTAAAATCTGTTTTTGATGATTCAAAGTATTCTGTACCAAAGACACAACCTTCTATTACTACATTATTATCTTCTCCTAAAAGTGTCTTTATCTTTATGGGAGATTCTTTTATCCCTCTACCTATAATGCTGTTTGGAGATTTTTTTTCTCTTTTAAAATTTTTTTCAGGTGAAGTATTCGTTTCTTTTTTCTCAGGTTTTTTCAATACTTTTTGAGGTGTTACTATTAAGTCTTGTTTTATTTCTTCAAGAATATTATTTTCATGTTCTACAGTTATTTCAATATTGAAATTATAATCAACTGATTTATAAAAGTCATGGATTCTATCTATACAAGATAATAATTTATCTTTTTCTACATCATTTGAGGTTACTAGGTGTAGAAAATCATCTTTTATTCTTAAACAATCTTCATAGATTGCTGTTACTTTTAGAGTATTTTTTAGTTTTTGTAAAAGATAAGGATAATAACTTAAATAAATTTCAGTATTGGGATTTTCTATAGTGAAATTTATTTTTATTTCTTTGGCTTTTTCATCTAATTTATTTTTTTTAATATCTAACTCTTCTAATATAGTTACTGGTAGTAATTCTTTTTTATTAATATAAATGGTCCAGTTACCAGTATTTTTATTAACTAATATTTTATTTATTGAAGCATCATAAAAATATTGATAATTTTCTTTATCAATTTCTATTTTATCTAATAATATTTTTATTTTGTCATCCATACTTCTCCCCCTGTTAATATTAAATTACTTCTACTAAGTCTTGTCTTATTATATATTTTCTATTGCGGTAACAAAACTTTATAAATTCTTCTATATCTAGTTTTTTTAACTCCTTTTCATAAGCATATTTTTCAACATCAAAGGTTATTTTATCTCTCATCATATAATTTAAAAACTCACTTTTTTCTACACCTAGATACATTAACCAATAAGGATAAAGATATCTTTTAATAATATTTAATGCTGGATTTCCTTGACTATATCTACTCTTGTTGACTAAATTAGTAGCCAATTCATTTAGTATAGCTAATTCGATAATG
This sequence comes from uncultured Mycoplasmatota bacterium, assembly GCA_948466315.1. Lineage (GTDB taxonomy): Bacteria > Bacillota_I > Bacilli_A > RF39 > UBA660 > CAOJZZ01. Next base: position 3,354 of record CAOJZZ010000042.1, read on the forward strand.
GCATCCTTAATCTTTTCTTGTTCTTTATTTTCTGGAGTTGGAATAATTTCTTTTTTAGCTATTTCCATAACGATATCAAGCAATACTTTTAAAGGATCTAATTTATCTATTTCTTTGCCTACTATTACAATTTCTTTTTCATCATTACTAGGACTTTCAGTATCAATAATATCTAACTCTTCATTAACGATAAAAATAAGATAAGTTTTAGTTTCCTTTTTTAGTATTTTTTTAATAAGAACATTAATTTCTTTTCTATTAGAATCCCAAATTTTCATAAGCTCAAGTCGATATTTTTCGGCTTCTTTTTCTAATTTTTCATATTCTTTTGATTCTAGAATTATATTATAGATTGTGTCATCATTTGGAATGAAATTTTTATAATCTTGCAATATTAATTCTCTGTCCTCATATGTATTATTATACTCTTGTTTGTAATTTTTCCAAATTTTTTGTTTTAGAGCATGCATTTGTTCAGAAATAGACGCTTGAAATAATAAATTCCAAATTAAAATATAATCATTTACAGCAAATTTAACATTCATCTTAACACATCCTACTATTTTTCTACTAATATCATACCACAAAGAAAAAAAGTTGAAAATACTATTCTAACTTTTTGTTAAATATTTAGCTTAGAAAATTTTTCCAAATAAAGAAGGCAGCGATTCCTATTACTAAAAGAATAACTATGGTTATAATAATTTTAACCCATAAAGGAAGGCTTTTTTCTTTAAATTCATCATCCATATCAAAGTCTTTATCGGATAAATCCATACTTCTAGTATAAAAATCTGTATCAGCATTTGATAAAGTATTCTTATCTTCCTTGGTTGTTTCCTTTAAATCATTAAGTTTATCAATTTGCTCATTATCTAATATCTCTTTAGACAAAGATAACTTTTCATCTATTTCTTCTTCAGTTTCCTTTTTTTCTTGTTCTTTATCTAGCTCTTTTTCATAAGTATCTTTAACAACATTCATAATATTTGTAGACATTAAATCACTAAGAAGATCAACGCTAGTAGCTTTATCAATTTCTCCTGCTAAGGTTTTAGAAGTTATAGTATCTATTAACTCTCTTAGTTCTGTCTCATTAGGTTTTTTTACCTTTTCTTTTTTCTCCTTACGATACTTTTCTAATTCTTCCTTATTAAGACTAGCTAAAATATTATAATTAGTATTTTTTAATTTTCTTTTAGCTTCTAATTCATCTTTTTCGATGCGATTTTTTCTAGCTTCTTCTAGGACACTATTTATATCATAAACTTTATTTTCATGATCTTGATATAAATGATTAAAATCTTCTAATTCTCTTTTTACTTTAGGCGTAGGCATTACTGTTTCATATTCTTTCATTTGATGGTAGCCTTCTCTTGTTGTATAATTTTTATTTGTTCTACTTAAATCTATTGCATTGGTATTAGTGACATCTGTAAAATTTGTGTATCTTTGGTTACTACCTAAATCTTGGTATAATTCTTGGTTTTTATCTGACCTACTCGCTTTTTCTTTATTTATATCGTCATAATAGCGATCCATTCTCTTCACACTAATCACCTTCTTATTATACATTTTATCATAAAGCATTAAAAAACAAAAGATTTTAAATATTTATTTACGTCAATATTTTGGTATCATTACTACGTGATATTTACATCTATAACTTGTATATGATAAATTATCTACTCCTTTCAAGAACAATACAACTACTTTTTTATTAGCTACTTAAAACTTTATTATATAAGGAAGTAGGTATTTTTACATTTAAGAATATATCACTATGTACATAGCATGTGCTATTTCATAGGAATTTAAAAAGATTTATGTGAGAGTTGCTAATATATAGAACTTCAGGTAAGACTTACTGTCATTAACTTAAGCAAAGATAATTTATATAATAATAAATTTATCTTTTATGTTTTATAGAGTTTCAAAATATCATTGTTCTATTTGCAAAAAATACATGGCATTAATATTTTATAGTTAAAAATACACAAAAAGATAATTCTAAAAATTTGTAACTTAGACATTATCTTTTTTCATTTTAATAAATATATCTTACCAGGAGCCGCCTCCTCCTCCGCCAGATCCTCCTCCAGAAGACCCTCCTCCAGAAGAACTACTACCTGATGAGCTTCCTCCAGAAGAGCCTCCACTAGATGGACTATATGACATTACACTTTGAGCAGAAGCCATTGTAGAGTTGACAAACGTTCCAAAATTTGAAATATCAAAAGCATCAGAACTATCATACCAAGATGGTGCCTGTAATGATATAGATTCAAACTTTTTAATCCATTTATCGGATACACCTAAAACATAAGTAAATGGCAAAATATCATAAAAATAATTTGGTTGCTCTAGAATCATTGCCTCTAATTTTTCTTTTTCAGCTGTTTCTAAGAAATTTTTGAATCCTTTTAACCTTCCTAACATTTCATTGCCATATTTTGTTCTTTTTGGAAGATAAACTAAACAAAAAATCATACCTGCAACACAAATTATTCCGATAATATATCCTATTAGATATAACATATCTTGTTTTAATGTTGGTAATACGATAAATAGACACGGTATTCCACCAAATCCTAATCCCCATATAAAACCAAATATTTTTTCTGCAATATGTCTTTTCCCAATTAACATACTGAACAAAATCGAAAAGCCAATACCCGGAAAAAGTAATGCAAAAAGTAGCATTTCTTGCTGTCCATAATTAAATATTGGTGGTATAGTAATAAAGCAATATGTTGCAATAATCATTAAAATAATTAAGACCTTTTTATTCGTAGATGATTTTTCAAATATTTTATCTATATTTTGCTTATTATTAATATTGTTTAATATTCTATTGTTTGTTATATAAAAATTATTATATAGCATTTTGTCAGTAACTTCTGTTCTATCATATTCAAACAAACCTTCCATTAACCATTGCTCATTAATATCATTACCATCATAATCTTTTAATTTCCTAATTATAAATTTATTTTTATTATTAAATTTTTTAATTGAGGATTTAAGACCATATTGCTTATAATCAATCGGCTTATCAATATTTTTATAAATATCCAACATATTTTCATAATACTTTATTTTTGGTGAATTTGAATTTATACTTTTTTCTTCATCTATTTTATTTTGTAATTCAACTATCTTTTGGTTAGCTCTATTTTTTGAATTCTCACTTAAATTAACTTTTTCATTATTTAATTCAATATTATCATTACTAATTTCTAGATACCCTTTATTTGCTAAATATATTAATAGTGAAGTTATATCCTTGTTTTCAGCTTTTCCTTTATACAAAAGACCAACATCTAAACTATTTAAACCTTCAGGTGGAGAGAATTCAACAGTTTCAACAACTTGTTCATCACGGCCATATTTATACCATAATAATATAGAAACAACTAAAAATATGATAGGAATTATAAACATAATATAATCCATTATATTTATATTAACTATAAAATATCCTTCAGGTAATTCACATCTAACAGTTAAGGCTTCGCCAATGCCAAGAATACCATTATAACTTCCTGTTATTGTATTTCCACTAACATTGTATTTTATTTTACTATTATCAGTAGATCCAATAATTCCTGATGAAAATCCTAATTTGCTTGAGTCAAATTCTTTAGGCATAGTAATTGTAAATGATATATTTCCAATTACAGTATCCCATTCGTTTCCAATTATATTGTAATATAGTTCATCATAATTTTTTACATGGTCTTTTCCTAAATTATATGTATATTTTATTACATATTTCTGTTCACCTATTAATGTTTTATTAGCAGATCCTATCTGTAATTTATAATTTCCATTTTCTCGTAAAGTAGTGTACTCATTATTAACACTAACATTTGTTATTTTGGTACGATTGATTGATGATGTACCATCTAATCTAGTTATTGTGTTTTTTAATGGAATTGTTCTGAATATTCCATGCTTTGAAACATTAAAATATGCAGTTATTGTTTCAGTTATATTAAAGGTATTATTTTCATTAACTACTATATTAATATCATATTTATCAATAACATAATCATACAATCTATATTGATCACTCTGACTAGGTGTTAAATTTGCTGAATTTATTACTGTCGAATTTGTATTATCTGTTATTTCGATTAATAAACGATAATAATATATTTCACTAACACTATGTCCTTCTAGAACACTTAAATTAGACATTTGATTATATCTATTTAATCCTGATATAGCAGTAGCTGAACTATTTCCTTGTGCAACCAATTCATAATCAGAATTATAATAATAAACTGTAGAATTGTAGTCAATTGAATTATCTGAACTATTTCTTAGTACACCTGTTAAACCAAATGCTTGAGTAGAAGTGGAAGAAAAATCTTTAAATGAAATATTAGTAAGAGATAAATCACCAATTTCTAAACTTTGAGTATCATTAATATTTACATAGGATGTTTTTTCTGTTAAAGCATAAGCGTTTGACGGATAGACAAATACTAAAGATAGTACAATTACAATAAATAAGGATATTCTCTTAATAATTTTTTTCATTTCATCCTCCATAAACTTACTAATTCGACTTTTATATTTTATCTTTCTTTTGCTTTTCAATAAGAATAGGCTTCTGTTACTTTATTATTTAATTTTACAAAACTATATTTTGTTTCTAATATGCATATAATATAAATAGCTATATCATTGTTATTGTAACATAATTTATAGTAATTATTGTATTTTATAGTAAAATCAAACTGTTTTAAAATATTTCTTTACGTAAATAAAGAAGTCGGTTATAATTATTTTTAGAAGGAGGAGAAAGAAATGAAAGTTATTGTTAATCAAGATGCATGTATTGGTTGTGGAGCTTGTTGTGCTATTTGTGATGAAGTATTTGAAATTGATGAAGAAGGTCTATCTGTTGCTAAAGTGGAAGAGGTTCCTAGTAATTTAGAAGAAAGCGTAAAAGATGCCGCAGATTCTTGTCCTACTAGTGCTATTGAAGTTTCAGAATAGTTATTTTTATATCTAGCCTGCTTAGGCTGGATTTTTTTATCTATTTAATTATTTAATTTAGTTATTAGAGTTATTTTAGCATAGCCATTTCCTTTTTTGACATAGTTACTTATAGGATTTTTTGAAGTATTTGTTGTAGAGATTGTCTTAGTAGACTCTTCACTTGATTCTTCACAGGAGTAGCAATACATTGCCTTATTATTTAATAATGAATTACCTATATAACCAGTTCCGCCTCCTGCACCTCCATTGGCTCCACCATTTGAGCGTCTACCACCATAATATCCGCCACCTCCTGCTGCAACTAATAATAATTCGTTTTGATAACCTTGAAAATTTTCTAAATTACCTTTTGATGAAGTTGCAATATGTGTTGCCCCTCCACCTCCTGCTCCTGAGTCAGTACTTGCTATTCCTCCCCCATTATAAGAATCAGTTGGATTTTGATAGGTATTTCCTCTACTTCCTACATTGATATATAGGGATTTTTTTGCCTTTAACTGGATCTCTCCAATTGAATATGATCCATAACCTCCATAAGATATTAGTCCCGTACTAGGACCATCATCTCCACCTTGAGAGCCCCATATTTCTAATTTATAAACACCATCGTATGGAGCAACAAATTCTTATTCTTCACCAGTATAATCAAAAACCCATTCTTTTGTTATTTTATCTTCTACTAGCTTATAAGGATTAGAAATGCTTCCATTTCCCTCTTTTATCATAGTTCCACTTACTAATGAAAGAGAAGGACGTATAATAGATAAATTATCAACACGTACTATCTTTAGATTTGTATTAATTGAAAAAACACTAGCATAATACTCATTACTATAAAAACTATAAGGTGACATTGTTCTCCATGAATTATCACTAGACAGATAACTAGAACTACTATATCCTTTATAACCACTACCAGAAAAAGTAGCCTCATCTGCTGTTAACAATGCTACTGGGTAAGTAAGTTTACCATTTCCATTACTATTATTTACTGTAAATCTATCTTCATTATTTTTACAACCAATATCTGGATTTGAACTATTAACATTTCGCAAGCCTGGACCAAAAAAATAGCGTTGACAATTAGTACCACAAGAGCTACTTTCTGTAATATATCTATCATTACACCAAATTGTATCTTCTAACATATTTGTATATTCTATCATATTATTACTATACCATTTATCTATTACTTTCTTTATTTCTGAATCTGTACCATTATCATAAACATAACTTACATCCCCTTTTGCTGTATAACTAATATTAAAACTACTTGTTCCTATATTATCATCAGAAGAAGTATTACAACTTCCATCACTTGCTGGTACTCCATTATAAATTAACTTTACTCCTCCAGTAGAAGTAGTTCTTACTATCTTCCAACAAAATCCTGCGAAATTTACATTGTTATTATCTATTATTCCTCGATAATAATATACTGGGTACTCATCATCTTTGGTACTATGCATCTCATATACTCCTGATGTCTCAATTGTTGGGGCAACTCCAAAATCTATATCTGTATCTAAATCTCGCGATTTATGGGCCACCATATTATATAAAGATGGTATCCATTCCTCAAAAGTATATTTTAATACTAATGTTGTTTTATTATCTGGATTATTTTCTGTTGTTGTAAATTTTATTTTAAAAGTATGAGAAGAACCTCCATCTATTACTGTACCTTTTTCTATATCAATTAATTCATACTTAATATTACTATTTGAATAAGACTCTTCTACTATATTAGTTAATTCATAATCAGTATCTCCTTTATTGGTAATAGTAACCTCATAAATCATAACAGATTCACTACTTGGAAGAGTTACTTGCATACTAGTAGTATTTTTAGAATAATCACTGTTATATGTTTCATAAGCATTATTTACTTGTTCCAATACTTTTATATTGGTAATTCTAATATCTTTATCTACTCTAATATGAGCATCTCCATTAATAAACATCTCAGAGTTTAAGGAACTATAAACTATTGAATTAAACAATACTATTAAAAATATAGTTACTACTAACAAATTCTTATTCTTATTATACATATTTTCACCTTTTCTTCAATTAAAAGAATTTCTCATCAAAAAGCTTATTCCTTTATGAAATTCAGTAACTTTATATTGAACAATAATAATTAAAAAAATCGTGACCACTTTCACGACTAAAATTTAGTATTATATTAATTTTTATGTACTAGTTATAGACTGATAAAATATATTATACCTTGACTAATTTTATATAATTCAAATAACCAAAATAACTTTTTATAACAATAAAGACTTATTAAAATATTGTCAAATTGACTAGTTTTATATTATAATTATTTTATTAATAATAAAAGAAAATTTTATTTATCATAAAGGAATAAGCTATATGAATAGAAAGAGAATATCTTTTTATTTTTTTGATACTAAGGTTATTTTAGCATATCCATTTTTCTTCTTGGCATATTTACTTATTGCTTCTTCTGATACATTTGTTGTGGAAACCGTTTTAGTAGACTCTTCACTTGATTCTTGGCAGTTGTAACAATACATTGTTTTATTGGTTAAAAGAGAATTTCCTATATATGATGAACCTCCTCCTGTTCCAGCTGGACCTCCAGCACCACCATAATACCCTCCACCTCCACCAGAATAACCAGTGGCTCCTAGTCCAAAAGAGCCATCACTATTCAAATTGCCTTTACTACCAGCATACAATTTTATTCCCCCTTTTTCTTGAGTTGCCATAGTATATTGTAATACAGCAGAACTTATAATATTTACTGAATAACATGTAGATAATAGCCCTGTTTTGCCACCGCCTGAACCTCCTATACAATATGAATAATCATTATTGTTTGAATGATAAAATTCAGCAGCTCCGCCTCCTCCTGCTACTATATAGATTGCTTGTAAATTGTCTTCTAATTGTAGCAATTTACCAGTTGAGGCTGATACATGTGTAGCTCCTCCTCCTGTTCCCTTACACTCAGTTGCTGCAGTATTCCCAGTCCACGCATATTCTAAAACACCACCACCACCATTATAAGTTCCATCATGTAAATAATTTCTATAACACACGTTAGTTCCGCTTTCTCCAATATTTATATACAGATTAGTACCTTTTGTTAAATTAATATTTCCAGTAGAATAAGCACCATAACCACCATAATACGTCTCATCATAAGAACCACCTTGTGCTCCCCATACTTCTAACTTATATACGCCATCATAAGGTACATTAAATTCTTGTTCTCCTCCTGTATAGTCAAAACTCCATTCTTTTGTTATTTTGTCCTCCACTAATTTATATGGATTAGAAACACTGCCATTTCCTTCTTTTATCATTGTACCACTTGCAAGTGATATTACTGGTCTTACTCCATTGCTAAAATCCACAAAATCACTAACTAATTTCCCTAAATTGGTTAAATATAACACCCCTACACCCCTTGTTGTAATATTATGGGGTGACATGGTCCACCACTTAGTATCTATATTTAGATAACTGTTATTAGAATAACCATTATAACCACTTCCAGCAATTGTTAATTCATCTCCAGTTAGTAATGCTATTGGATACTTTAATTTTTTATTTTCTACTGTAAGTATATTATCATTATTTGAGCAAAATACATCTGGTTTTGATGAGAAAACATTTCTTATTCCAGTTTCAAAAACATCATTTCTAACAGATGATAAATTTCTATCACTGCACCAAATAGTATCTTCTAGCATATTAGTGTATTCTAGCAAATTATCAGAATACCATTTATCTATTACTTTTTTTATAGTTGAATCTTTACCATCATCATATATATAACTTACATCTTCATTTAATGTATAACTAGTATTAAACGCACTTTTTTCTATCTCACTTGCTTCTCCTGTATTATTACAACTTCCATCACTAGCTACTTCTCCATTATAAATTAACTTTACTCCTCCCGTTGATGTGGTCCTTACTATTTTCCAACAAAATCCTGCAAAATTTACATTGTTATTATCTATTATCCCTCGATAGTAATAAACAGGGTACTCATCATCTTTGGTACTATTCATCTCATATACTCCTGATGTCTCAATTGTAGGGGCTACTCCAAAATCTATATTAGTATCTAAATCCCTTGATTTATGAGCTACCATATTATATAAAGATGATATCCATTCTTTAAAGTTATACTTTAAAACTAAAGTTGTTTTATTATCTGGATTATTTTCTGTAGTTGTAAATTTTATTTTAAAAGTATGAGTAGTTCCTCTATCTATTACTACACCTTTTTCTATATCAATCAACTCATATTTAATATTACTATTAGAATAAGATTCTTCTATTATTTCATCTATCTCATAATCAGTATCTCCTTTATTGGTAATAGTTACTTCATAAGTCATAGATGATTCATTATTTGGAAGTGTTATTTGCATACTAGTAGTATTTTTCGAATAATCATTATTATAAGTCTCATAAGCATTATTTACTTGCTCTAAAACTTTTACATTAGTTATTCTAATATCCTTATCTACTCTAATATGAGCATCTCCATTTATAAACATTTCAGAATTTAAGGCACTATAAACAATTGAATTAAATATTACAACAAAAAGTATAGTTACTACTAATAAATTCTTATTCTTCATTCTAACACTATTCTCCTTTATAAAAAGAAAATAATTATCAAAAAGCTAACTCCTTTATGATTACTTATAAGTTTATATTGTAAAATAACAATAAAAAAAAGCCATGACTGTTTTCACGACTAAAATTTTATTTTGTGTTATTATTTTTAAATGTTAATAGAATTAAAGTTTATATTTTTATTTTGACTAAATTTATTAATTTGGATAGGTTGGAAACATTATTTACTAAAAATTAAATATTAAACTATTGTCAAGGTGACTATTTTTATATTATAATTATTACAGTAATAATAAAGAGAATACTCGTTTTATCATAAAGGAGTTAGCTATATGAAATAGAAGAATTTATTCTTTTATTTTTTTGATATTAGAGTAATTTTAGCATAACCATTCCCTATTTTTGCATAATTACTTATTGGAACTTCAGATACATTTGCTGTAGAGATTGTCTTAGTAGATTCTTCATTTGATTCTTCACAGTTATAGCAATACATTGCCTTATTATTTAATAATGAATTACCTATATAACCAGTTCCGCCTCCTGCACCTCCATTGGCTCCACCATTTGAGCGTCTACCACCATAATATCCGCCACCTCCTGCTGCATTTTGACCTGAAGCATTTTCTCCTTTTCCAAAGGCATAACCTGACTCTTGTGTTGCTCCTAGACCTGGACTTGTTCCAAAACCGTTAACTCCTTTTATTCCTCCACCTGAGCCTCCTGCTGCACGATCTCCTGCTCCGCCACCGCCTCCTGCAACTAATAATAATTCGTTTTGATAACCTTGAAAATTTTCTAAATTACCTTT
>CAOJZZ010000043.1 GCA_948466315.1 uncultured Mycoplasmatota bacterium
CTAAAAGATATATTACCACGCGCATAGCACGTGGTATTTGCATGTGCAATAAAAAACGGTTACAAATAACCGTCTTTAGTACTTAGGAATACTTGAATATAGTATTATATAACTATTTGTACTACTTAATAATATCATTTTCTATATTATTACTACTATATTCTATTTATCCCATAATTTGTCCACCATTATTATGTAAGACCTGTCCTGTTACATAACTTGAGTCATTTGATGCTAGAAAAACAAAGGTTGGAGCTAATTCATAAGGCATGGCTCCTCTTCCCATAGCGGCGTCTGCTCCTAAAGATGGAATTTTTTCCTTTACCCAACAAGCAGGTTGGAGAGGTGTCCAAAAAAAGCCTGGGGAAATAGCATTTACTCTAATATTTTTAGTTGCAAGATTTCTGGCTAATGCTCTTGTGAAACCTACTATTCCACCTTTTGTTGTTACATAATCGATTAGCTGAGGATCTCCATAGAATGTTGTTACTGATGTTAGATTAATAATAGATGCTCCGCTTTTTAAATGAGGCAAAACTTTTTTTGTTAAATAAAACATGCCATATAGATTGACTTTTAATGTTCTATCAAACTGTTCATCAGAAATATTCTCTAAACAATCTTGTTGATATTGAACTCCTGCGTTATTTACTAAGACATCAATTTTATTAAATTTTTTTAAAGTCTCATTTACAATATATTGACAAAAGTTTTTATCTGTAATATCTCCAGATAACAGAAGGCATTCTCCACCTAACCTTTCAATATACTCCTTTGTTTCTTTAGCATCTTTATGTTCATTATAATATGGTATTACTACTTTCGCTCCTTCTTTAACAAAAGCAATGGTAGCTGCTCTTCCTAGTCCACTGTCTCCTCCTGTAATAATTGCAACTTTTCCTTGTAATTTACCACTTCCTTTATAATTGGGATTATCGAAAATAGGTTGTGGAGTCATTAAATACTCCATACCAGGCTGTTGTTTTTGAGATTGTTCAGGGGCCATTATTTTATATTTAGTACACTTTAATCCTTCTTTACCTAAATACTTATAATAGTCGTTCCCAAAGTTATAGTCAAAATTCATATAATATCACCACTCTTTAATATCATATGTGTAGGGGCCTAGTCAGTGTATTTATTTTTATCATTTTTAAATTAATTTATGATTAGTTTTTCTTATGTATAGTTTTCGTAACCAATCTACTGGAATAACAGTAAAAGCAAATAACAAAGTAATCTCTATTTCTTTTAATGTTAATCCAAATGCTCTAAATAAAGTTCCTCCATAATAAATTAAGTATAATTGTACTATTACAATAAATAGTATTACTACTAGGAAAACTTTATTTTGTTTTATATTATCTAATAAATTTATCCTAGTTGTCCTAGCATTGAAACTGTTAAAAATACCCATAAAAATAAATAGGGCAAAGAATGCTGTCATAAAGTATTTATTTAAAGGATCTGGTCGATAGAGACTTTTTATTAGATTGCTTTTTAGAAAGAATAGACAAAATAGGGCTGAATAGATGCCTGTAAATAGTATTTCTCCATACATGTAACTGTTTATGATAGGTTCTTTTTTTGATTTTGGTTTTTCTTGCATATATATTTCTAAAGGTGGTTCATAAGAAAAGGCAATGCCTGCTAATGTATCCATAATCATATTAATCCATAGCATTTGAATGACTGTTACGGGATTTTCTACTCCTATAAATGGTCCAATTATAGAAAGACTAATAGCACAAAGATTAATTGTTAATTGAAAGATGATAAATTTTCTAATACTTTTAAAAATAGTCCTTCCGTAAAGAATTGATTTAGCAATGGATAAAAAATTATCATCTAATATTACGATATCACCAGCTTCTTTTGCTACTTCTGTTCCGCTTCCCATTGAAAAGCCAACATCCGCTTTTTTTAAGGCTGGAGCATCATTTACTCCATCTCCTGTCATACCTACTACCAATCCTAATTCCTCTGATAAGCGAACTAATCTACTTTTATCTTGCGGGAGACTTCTAGCTACTACTTTTAAGTTAGGTATTAACTTCTTTACTTCTTCGTCTGATAGTTGGTTTAACTCATCACTTGTTAGCACTTTATCTTTATCTGATGTTAACAGATTGACTTCTTTGGCTATACTTACAGCTGTTTCTTTATTATCTCCTGTAATCATTACAGTTTGAATACCAGCTTCTGTTACTAATCTTATTCCTTCTACAGCTTCTTTTCTAATATCATCTTTGATATATAAGATTGCTATCAAAGTTAATTTTTTCAGTTCAGACTGTTGATAAGTATCATTATAGGCCAAAATTATAGTACGTATACCAGTTGTGGTTTTTCGTTTTATATTATCTTTTATTAAACTATTATTAATTAGTGGCATTTTATTACCAGATGGGGCTAAATAAGTGGTACATAAGGGTAGAATTTTTTCAGGAGCTCCCTTTATATAAGTAACTTTTTTTGGAGTTTCAATTGTTGCTGTTGAGTATTTTTTACTACTATCAAATGGTACACTGTCTATTTTTTTATAGCTCATATTTTTATTGGTTTTTATAAATTCTAGAATAGATCGATCAGTTATATTGCCTCCTAAAGCTTTACCTTGTTGATCCCAGTAACTATCATTATTATAGATACAAGCATTTTTTAAATGATAGTGATAATTTATATAGGATAGTACTTGTTCTTCATTTTGATATTCTTTGCCATTACCTGTTGAAAAACCAACTACTTCTAATTTTCCTTTGGTTAAAGTACCAGTTTTATCTGTGAAGAGTATATTTAGACTACCTGAAGTTTCTATTCCTACTAATTTTCTTACTAGTACATTATTTTTTAGCATTCTCTTCATATTAGATGATAAAACCAGAGTAATCATCATTGGAAGACCTTCTGGTACTGCTACTACTATAATGGTAACACTTAATGTTAAGGCATTTAATATAAAATGAAATAATAGGGGTAAATTTTTTAAGGTTTGTATAATTTGTGGTGGTGAAAAATGATTATCTACTACTATTTCTGAAAAAAGATAAGAGACACTTACCAATATTGCTGCTATATAACCAATTTTACTGATTATGGTTGCTAGTTCTTTTAATCTTATTTTCATAGGACTATCTGGTGGTGATTCTTGCAGCTCTTTAGCCATTTTCCCATAAAAGGTATTATCCCCTACCTCTGTTACTTTCATATATGCTTCTTTAGAATATACAACAGTTCCTCTATATACTATGCTTTTTAACTTGGCGCTTTTTTCCTGTTCTTTTGTTTCACCATTTATACTGGATTCATCGACAGTAATCAATCCAGAAATCACCTTTCCATCAGCAGGAATCTTATCGCCTGTTTGTAATAATACTATATCATTTACTACTACTTCATCTATAGAAATTTCTAATATTTGACCTTCTCTTTTTACTTTACATTTTATCTTAGCTGATTCTTCTTGTAACTTATTAAAAGCCTCTTCACTACCATATTCGGAGATAGTTGATATTAAGGAGGCTACTACAATGGCTATTACAATACCAATTGTTTCAAACCAATCAAAGTCGCGGAACAAAAAGATGGTTTTGATAGCTAAAGCTATTAATAAGATTTTAATAATTGGATCGCCTAGTGTTTCAATAAATAATTTGAAAAAACTGTTTTTTTGTTTACTTCCTATTTGATTACTACCATATTTTTTTCTATTTTCTAATACTTCTTTATTAGTTAGTCCGTTATTCATATGTTCCTCCTAGAAAAATTTATGAAGGAAGTTGTTTTTCTATGATTAATTTTTCATTCTAAAGAAATTAATGGTTTAGATTTAGAGTTATTTCTGATGTTATTAATGAATTTCTTGTATTATGAAAATTATTGATATTAAGACTAATTTTTATGTAATTGTATAAATGGTACTATTGTTTTTTTAATTTATGGTATACTTAATATGGGTTTTGTAATAGGCATTAAAATAATTTATATTTATTTTTTAGGAAATTATATAATATGATTACAACGAAAATTTTATTATTTTAATTACCTTTTATATTAGGAGGAACTTTTTTATGAAAAAGATAGAATTACATTTACATTTTGATGGTTCTATTGATGTAGATTACGCTAATAAAGTAATGGGGAAGGATATTAAGAAAGAGATGATTGGAAGTGGTTCAAAAACCTTAAAAGAATACTTGGATAAATTTCAACTTCCTATTGAATTGTTGCAAGATATAGAAAATATAGAACATTTTTCCTATTTATTGGCCAAAGAATTAGAGAATGATGAAGTTATTTATGCAGAAGTTAGATTTTGTCCACTGTTTCATGTGGAAAAGTATTCCTTGACACAAGTTATTGAGGCTATGAAGCGAGGTTTTAATAAAGTTTCCACAGTTTATGTGAATTTTATCTTTTGTATGATGAGACATTTTACTTTTGAAAAAAATTTAGAAATTATTAATTTAACTAAGTCCTTCTTAGGTCATGGCGTTGTGGGTATTGATTTAGCTGGGGATGAAGGAAATTATAAAACAGCTAATTTTTCTGGACTATTTAAAATTATAAAACAAAATAGCATTCCTTTTACTATTCATGCTGGAGAGGCCGATTCTTATGAAAGTGTAAATTCTGCTATTGATTTTGGTGTTAGGAGAATAGGACATGGAGTTAGAAGTATCGAATCATTAGAGACAATAAGAAATTTAAGAGAAAAAAAAGTGGTTTTAGAAGTATGTCCTACTAGCAATATTGATACACATGTAGTCTCTTCAATAGATAAACATCCGATAAAAAAATTAATAGATAATGGTGTTTTAGTAACAATTAATACAGATAATAGGACAGTTTCACATACATCTTTGAATCATGAATATCAAATATTACAAGATACATTTGGGTTTACAAAAGAGGATTTTAAAAGATTTAATCTTAATGCTATTGAGGTGTCTTTTAGTGATGAAGAATTAAAAGAAAAATTACGTAGTGAAATATTAGAAGATTATAAATAAGTAAAAGAATGACTTGATAATAAAATTATTTATTAAAGAAATTGTTTCTATTATATAAGATTGAAGAGTTGGGAATTGTTTAGTATTATGAAAAAATAAAAGTTGTTCAAATATAGTATTTATAAGGAATTGATTGATATTATGATTATTTTTAATAAGATAATTTAAAATTAAAAATGTAATGAAAAAATATTTTATAGGAAATTTGTTTTTTTGCTGGAGAGTGGTTTGCAAGGAGTAATTAGATAAATTCTAGACTTAGTTGTAAATATTTTTTTAGTTTTTTACTACCCATTTACAATCTAGAATTGATCATATTTTTTTATAAATTGATGGGTGAACTATTACAATATTTGAGATAAAAATTGAATTATATTAGTAATTTTTAATATTCTTCTGAAAGTAATGATCACTATATTTTAAAATAGGAGGTGATATTTATAGAGAGATTAAAAAGGTGCAATTTATGTCCTAGAAATTGTTTGGTTAATCGTTATAATGAATTTGGATTTTGTGGTGCTAATGATAAGGTAAGAGTTGCATATTATAGTCTTCATCCTTGGGAGGAGCCTATTTTATCCAGAGAAAAAGGTAGTGGAACAATATTTTTTTCGTACTGTAATTTAAAATGTATTTTTTGTCAAAATAAAATGATTAGTAATGGAGGATATGGAAAGGATGTTTCAATTAATAGACTTCAGGAAATATATTTGGAATTACAAAGTATGGGTGCTTGTAACATTAATCTAGTAACTCCTACACATTATGTTCCACAAATCGCTTTATCATTACACAAAGTAAAAGGTAAAGAATTAAAAATACCTATTATTTATAATACTAGTAGTTATGAAAATGTGAGTACTATAGAATCGCTCAAAGATATCGTAGATGTCTATTTAGCCGATTTTAAATATTTTGATGATAGGCTTGGAAGGAAGTATTCACAGTGTGATGATTATTTTGAGCAAGCTAGTAAGGCTGTTTTGGCAATGTTTTCACAAGTAGGTAGTTTTGTAATCGAAAATGGAATATTAATAAGAGGAGTAGTTATCAGAATATTACTTCTACCAGGACATAGTAATGATGTAAAAAAAATTATTAATTATTTGTATAATAAATATGGTGATGAAATTATTTTTAGTATCATGAGTCAATATACGCCAATTACTTATTGTTCAAAATATGAGAATTTGAATCAGACTGTTTCAGAGGAAGAGTATAATGATGTGATTAATTATGCCTGTGATTTAGGTATTACTAATGCGTTTATTCAAGATGGTAGTGCTGCACATGAGAGTTTTATTCCTAATTTTGATTGTAGTAATGTTTGATGATTTGTTTTAATAATAAGGAAATGCAACAATGGTAGTAATAACATTATGATGATTTAATTGGAGAAGAATTTTGTTTGTGATTTTATCGATTATTTTGGAATATAATATTTTGTATATATCAATATGTTGTGCTAGTCAATCTTTTTACTTATAAATATCTTAGAAAATAAGAATTATTAAATTAATATTATTTAATAAAATTGTTGAAATTAAGATATATAATTTTTAATTATACTTATATTTATAATATTTTTATCTTTTAATTAGTACAATACGCTATATACATATGAAGTACCTGATGATAAATAAATTGGTTAAATTAAGACTTTTGATCTTATATAACAAATAATGTAATATAGTGAATTATCTTAGGGAATTATATCCTAAGCACTTAAATTTCGCTAATTATATTATTAGGATAATAAAAGATGATTGTAATATTTTTTAGTAAAAATAGTTATTATACTAATTAAAATTATTGGATAGAAACGGCAAATTATTTAAAACAATGATTTCAAAAATCTATGTTTTAATAAATTAATGATTTGAATGTTATGTTTATAATGCATATTTTTAGTATTTTATTTGTTATTATAAATAGGATTATGTTATCCTAATTTTGGGAGGAGATTATGAAGGGTTTTCGTATTAATCCAGATCGTAAGTATGTGGATATTATTATGCAAGGACTATATAAGAAAAATGGACATTGTCCTTGTCGCGTGATTGCTGATAATACAACACTTTGTCCTTGTGATGAATTTATAAGGGAAAAGGTATGTAAATGTAAGTTATATGTACCTATAGATAAAAATAGTGATGTAGTAAGAGAAAAAAAGTCAGATAAATAGTGAGTATTTACTGACTTTTTTATTTTGTGTCCTTATTTGGAAAAGGATTTTTAGACTGTATTTTAAGTTATTATTTATTTGATGTTTAATTGTGTATTTTTAGTTTTAGCAATAATTTTATTATCAGTTTATTAAAAAATTATTTTCGTTTTATTTCTATTTTAAATTTTTTGTTAAAATTAGTTGGATTATTAATAGATTTTTAATAAGGTTGAATTTAAAATAATTTTTATAATAATGGAATTTTAATAGTTAGTAGTTTAAGTGTTTGTTTTGTGAAAAAATGATGAAATATCCGTTTTTATAAAACTAATTTGAATTATTTTATTTTCTCTTTTTTCTTTTTGTGTTATTATGGTTTTAGGGAGGTATAAAAAGTGAGAAAAATAAAATTTTTATTAGTAGTGATGTTAGGTTTTTTGTTATTGCCTTTTAGTGTTTTTGCAGAAGATAATGAGAAAACAGAGGAAAACAACACTGAAGCTACTGATAATGTTGAAAAGGAAAAGGTAAATATTTATTTCTTTAGAGGAGATGGATGTTCTCATTGTGCCGAGGCTGAAGAATGGTTTGATAGTATCAAAGAAGAATATGGGAAATACTTTACAATTAAAGATTATGAGACTTGGTATAACGAAGAAAATGCTAATTTAATGAAAGAAGTAGCTGAGTCCCGTGGTGAGAGTGCTGATGGTGTTCCTTATATTATTGTTGGTAATAAATCTTGGAATGGTTTTGCAGAGTCTTATACTAGTGAGATTTTAGATCAAATAAAGTCTGAATATAAAAAAGATAGTAGTGATCGTTATGATACTATGCAGTTATTTAGAAAAACTTCTACTAAAAAGAAAAGTAATTCTAGTGATATTTTTGTAGCATTACTTATTATAATGATTGTTGGAGGAGTTGTTTCTGGACTTATTTACGCCAGAAAGCATAATGCCTAGTTAATTATTTTCTATCATTTTGATAGAATTTTTTTTATGAAAATGAAGGTAAAGTACAAAGTTTTACTCGATAAAATTTTTATTTATAATAGTTTAAAATTATCATAAAATTTTTTGTATTTTTTGTAACAAAAAAAGCTCCTTTTTAGAGTCTTTATGAAGCTTTTAGTTTGGTATTATTAAAACTTGTCCAACATTTAAAAGATTAGATGTTAAATTATTAGCCTCTTTCAACTTATTAACTGATATATCAAATTCCTTGGCAATAGACCATAGGCTATCTCCTTTTTGGACAGTATATGTTTTTTTACTTAAGCTGTTAGGAACTTTTAATTTATCACCTATCTTTAAATCAAGTGAAGTTAGATTATTTAAGGATACTAATTCGTCTACTGTCAAACCATATCTTTTAGCAATAGACCATAAGCTATCGCCTTTTACTACTTCATAAGTATCATAGTTTGTTGTACCTGTATCATTATCAGTACTCCCTGTTATTGGTACTTTTAATTCTTGACCTATTAAAAGAGTATTAGTTGTTAAATTGTTTAGTTCCTTTAATTTATCAACCGTTATATTATATTTATTAGCTATACTATATAGAGTGTCGCCTCGTTGAACTTTATACGTAGTTGTAGATGGCACAGATGTGTTTGATGTTATACGTAATACTTGACCTATTTTTAATGTATTAGATGTTAGATTGTTTAGTCTCTTTAGTTCATCTACTGTTGTATTGAATTTACTTGCTATGCTATAAAGAGTATCACCTCGTTTTACTGTATAAGTATCAGCTGATGATCCTCCTGGAGGAGTGTATGGAGTATTGGTATAGTCAGCAATGGCCTTTACTACACCTTCTACATAATCTTCTAAATTATTTTTTAATTTATTAGCATCTTTTGCATTATCAATAAAACCATATTCCACTAAAATTGGTTCAGTATTTCCTGTTTCTCTTAATATATAGTAATAATCTTTATTGGGATTTTCTGGAAGCCTGCGTTGGTAGACTTTTCTTTTTATTTGACCTTGTTCACCTATATTATTCAAAACCATGTTAGCAAGAGTGGAGTCGTTTCGAAGTGAGTATACTACTTCTGCACCTTCGCCACCTCGTGGGTTCATTTACCATTGTTTATTATTTACCATTGTTCCACAATTGTTCTGCTTGCGGTACAAAAGTAATTTTATTTTATTATATATTTTTCTAAAAGTTCTTTTTTATGTGAATATATTTGACTATGCGATAATCTAGCAATTAAGTCATTCCATTTTATAGCTTCGTCATCATCAATTGTTATAACCTTTTTATCCGGATATTTTTCTTGTTTTGAAACCATTATTGCCAACGATGGAGAAATAGGATAATATAGTTCAAATTCATCTGGTATACCATCAAAATCACTATGAAAATTTATTATAGGTTGATCTGAAGTTATAAAATTACCATTTTTACTTTTTAACAAACAAACTTGATACTTTTCTTCAAATAATGATAACCCTATTTTAAATGCAATGCTATGACGAATTAATATCCAAAGATTTTCTCCTCTTATATCTGAATCCCCTAATTTAGAACACATATTTTGAGTATTTTCTTTTATTTTCTTTGTTCGACAATATTGTTCTGCAATTGTGTGAAAAAATTGCATAGAATTAACTTCATTTTCTAAAAAAGAAAAGTCTTCTTTATATAATAAATTTAACGTTGGTTTTAATCTATCTTCTACTATGCAATTAAAGTACTTTTCTTCGCTTTGTCTTGCGAACTCAATTATTTCATTTTTTCTTATACTATCTGATAAATTATAAGTTCCTTTTAGTGCATTGTTAATTTTTTCATATATATGCATTAAGCTATCACAATAATTTTCTGCAAAATATTTCCCCAGTTCAATTTCTTTATCAGTACATAATTTGAATTCATAAAAATAGTTTTCTTTTCCTATATTCATAATATTTGTAAAGATTATTTTTTTATTATTCATTAGACAATAAATTTTTTCATTTAAAGTCCATGGCCTTAAATATTTCCTATAAACATAATGTGGTTGTTTTGTAATAGCTCCCATATTTATTTACTCCTATAACTAATTTTTGCATATTGTTTCAAAACAACCACAAGTTATAAGTTGCATACCACATTTTGGACATATTTCTAAATCACAACATTCTCCATGGACTTCATTTTGTGCTGCTAAACAATCACTACAATAATTTAATTTATATATTGAATAGTCAGTATATCTTCCATCAGGAAATTTATTCTTTAAAAATTCTTCTTCTGACCCAAACCTAATTCTATCATATTTTTCTTTGCTATTTTTGACGCAACAATTTAGTTGTGCAATTTCTATTTCTTTTTTAAATTGTTTTAAATCTTTTTGTAAAAATTCTGTTCCTCTATAAACATCGAATCCTTTTGCATATTCTTTTATTTGTATAATCTCATATTTAAATATATTATTAAAATATTTTTTATTAAAAAATTTAGAATGAAGTTTATCATAATATTCAAATAATTTACAATATTTCTTTTTTATTTCAATTGAATTTATAACCACTTTGCCATGAATACATTCGTTTCTCACATTACCGCACTGTAATAAAAATTGTTTATCTTTTTCTTGCAATATTATAGGGTACAAATTTAATAACCTATCTATTGATTTAGAGTAGGTAATCAATTTACTCTTATCTATATTTTTAGAATCGATATCTTCATAAATTAATATAGAATTTACTCTGTATAGTTTTTCTTTAATTAATAACTCTACTGATTGAACTAATAAAAGAAAAGTTGTTTTCCACTTCTTTTTTTCATCAATACTATCAATTTCTGGATTATGTGTTTCATCATAACCTATTCTTTTGTAATATTCTAAAGATTCATTTAAATAATCATATGAATTTTCTAACAAATTTAATTCAAATTGCATATGTATCACCTCTACTGCTTATTATATCATTAAAATTTAACTTTTACCCTTTCTTCCATAAGGATTTCTTACTTTATTTTCTTTTACATAAGTAAACTCTATTTGAGGTATAACATCATATTTAAATTTAATAGCAATATTTCTATCTTTATCAATTATTATTCTATCTACAAGAGTATCAATCAATTCTTTTTTAGGTTTATTTAAATCTAATAGTTTTTTAATCTTTTTCGTATAATCTGGTAAAACACTGCTTTTATTTTTTATTTTATATTTTTTCACCTGTTCATTTTCAATACTTTCATTTATTTGTTTTAGTTTGCTTTCCGATTCACTCGCTAATACCTTATAAGTGTCTGCTGAAATCACTCCATCACATCTATCATTATATATAGTTGTTAATCTATTAGTTATTTTATCTTTTTCTATTTGTAATTCCTTAATTACTTTATCTATATCAGTTGTTTCTTTATGAATATTTTTAACAACTTCATTATTTAATTCATTTAAATCAAGTTCTTTAATTAATTTTGATAATGATTTATTTATTTGTTCTAGAATTTGTTCTTCTAAATAATTATATGGATAAAAATGTGAATAGCACCTTCCTCTCACTGGGTCTCTTGAATATCTATTGCAATTAACTGACCAATAATCTAACTTTTTTCTATAAAGAACTGTTAGTCTATTCTGACATTCCTTACAAAATAATTTTCCTTCTAATAATCTTTTTTCTCTACCTGTTTTAATCTCGTAATTTCTAGTATTTCTTTTTCTTAAAGTATTAACATAGTTAAAAGTATCTTTATCTACAAGTGCTTCATGTGTATTTTCAACTATTATCCATAATTTTTCATCTAAAGTTATTTTCTTTTTAGATTTATAATTAACTTTTGTTTGAGTATGTTGAACTAAATCGCCTGTATAAATTCTATTACATAGAATCTTTTTTACTGTTGAAATATTCCAATTATCTCTATCAATTAATCTTGACGAATAGTTAGTCTTTTTATAGCCACTTGGTGTTGGAACTTTTTCTTTATTAAGTCTATTTGCTATTTCTGTAGGCCCAATTCCATCTGTTCTCCATTTGAATATATTTTTGACAATTGGTGCAGTCTCTGGATTAGGAATTAAATGTCCTTTATCTTCTGGATCTCTCATATATCCAAAACAGGGTATACTTCCTACAAATTTACCATTTTTCCTTTTCTCATTTAAGACATTTCTAATCTTAATAGAATTTTGTTTACTATAGTAATCATTACAAGCAATTATAAATGTAGATGAATCATTACTAGCTTGGTTTTTAAAGCTATCATAAGATTCTAATATAGAAATAAATCTTATATTATTTTCCGGAAAAAATGTTTCAATATAATATCCTGTCATAACATGATCTCTACCTAATCTAGATAAATCCTTAACTATGACACAGTTAATTTTTTTATTATTAATATCTTCTAGCATTTTTTGAAATCCTGGTCTTTCAAAATCAGTTCCAGAATATCCATCATCAACATATTCTTTAACTAAGTTAAAATTATTGTTTTTAACGAAACTCCTTAGCAATTCTTTTTGATTAATTACACTTTCACTATCAGATTCATATTTTTTATCTTTATCTTCTTGAGATAATCTTATGTAGATTCCAACATTGAAATCTACTCCAGTTAAGTAAGTATTATACATTTATCCTCCTTTTCTTCTTACTTAATTGGGTATTAAGACTCATCCATGATAGCATCATCTTATTAGATATGCAAATCATTAATTAGATGAATCTCCTTTTTCTTCTTTTATTATCTCTTCTATTAAATATTTTAAAATAAGATCTTTAAATGTAGTGTTATTCAAATAGGCATCCTCCATTATTAAACCACCTATTTAAATTTATGTTTAAATTATTTATTATTGATTTTTTTGTTTGCATTTATCAAACTCCTTTCTAGTTATTAACTAGTTATTTATTTAAACTAGTTGTATATTTAAATTAATTTATTATATATTTAATTTATAATATTAATATTTTTATATTCTATTTATTATATTATTATAGTTAAATATATCTTTTGAAAAAGAAAAATACATCCATTTAACTAGTCTTTAAAATCTAGACTTATGAATGTATTTATTTCATTATCTATAAATACTTTTCTTATGAATTTATGTTTAAATTCCATTTTAATATAATTATTATCTGATAGTTCTTTTAATAATCTAGTAATAGCCCTAGTACCTATATTTAACTTATCAGCTAAATAACTATTACTAGCATAACAATATCCTTCTTGATAAGTTAATAACACTAATAAACTATATAATAATTTAGCACTAGAACTAACATTAGTATCTGTTAATAATGCAATTGGTATTTTTATATAATTATCATAATACACAAAACCACCTCCTAATCATTATCTTCGTAATTATGATTTTTTAACATTTCAATATAACCTATTTCTAATAATTCTTTCATCATTTTAGAAATACATAAGTTATAAAATTTAGCCATTAGTTTTATCCTATCAAATAGTTCAAATGGCAAATATAGTTTAAATATTCTCATTATATT
>CAOJZZ010000044.1 GCA_948466315.1 uncultured Mycoplasmatota bacterium
CGAGTCACTTTTCTTTAATTTTTTTGTTTCACATCATTTACAAATATACATTACCCCTTATAATCTAGAACAAAAATAATGAAATAATCCCTACAATCACTATAGTATAGTAAATTATTACCAATATAAGAAAGATTTTTGCTAGAATATCAAAGAAATCTTTTTTTCTAGTTTTACTTTTAGTATTTGTATTTTTACTATTGTTTGTAGTTTTTATTATGCCAGTTGATGCTAAGAGGAAACTAAAAGAAATACTTACCAAACTTAAGAATATTGGAGATATTGGAGACATTATATCTTTTATTAAAAAAGCAATATTTAAGATTGGATTGAATAAAATATATATTATTATAGAGCTAACTATTATTTTGGAATATATTATATGTTGATTAGTAAATTTCTTTTGATTAAATATTAATTTGATATTAATAATTTGATATAGTAATAGAATTATATAACTTATTACTACATCATAACCTATCATATAATTATGAAAATTTCCTGTTTTAATATTTTTTGCAATAATTATAATATTAAAAAGAATTGTAACAGACCATACTTTTATAAATGATGGTTTGAGTAATAATTTTTTTTGATTAACGGATATATTTTTTTGTATATTAGTATCTTTAGTATTATTAATATCAATAGGAAGTGTTCTTTCTGGTTTGATTTTAGTTATTTTATTTTCTGCTATTAATTTTTGATACTCTTTTCTTTTTTTTGCACACTCATTACATAAATTTTGCTCGTCATTAATTTCTTTACCACAAATATTACAATACATTCTAACATCTTCCTTTATTTTAATTTTAGCATAAGTTTATTAAAATATTTTAGATTTTATTTTTTATAAAAGATTGATATTGTTTTAGCAAATTCATATAAAATAATATCGCTTTTATTAATAGCAAAACTTTTACCTAGGGCTTTTCCCCCTATGGTTAAAGAAGCAATGATAGCAGATACTATTAAGCTAGTGTATAGTAAGTCAAAATTGAATTTTGTTACTAATATGGCAGCTATCGTTGTACCAGCTGCTCCTGAAATAATACCACAGATATCTCCAATAACATCGCAACAGAAACTTGATACTTTTTCAGCATTTTTTTTGAATTTAACTGCAATATTAGCTCCTTTTACCTTTCTAGAATTCATAGAATGAAAAACCTTTTCGTCAGCTGATGTAACCGCAACTCCAACAATATCAAAGCAAATACCAATGATTATAAAAATAAGAGTTAAAATTATACCAAATAGCAATGATAATTTAGGAATAGTCATCTGAGCTATAAAAGATAATACTAAGGAAATAATAAAGGCAATAGTCATGATAGATACTATCCATTTAATATTTACTTGTTCTTTTTTTTCTTTTTCTTTTCTTTTTGTTTGAACTATTAAGTTTTGTATTTCTGAATTTTTACTTTTTCTTTTGAAAAACAGTTTAGTCACCTACTTTACTTATTTATAATTATTATCAAAATTATTCTTATTTTGATAATAATTAGTTTATATAATATTTTCTATTTGTATTCGATTTTTATAGAAAAAAAGTAAGCTATTTATTTACCTTTGCTTACTTGAAATACTGAAGCTTATACTTCAATAAATTTCTTTTTTGAATTGTTTGGCATTTAATATAGTAAACTCTGAGCCTTAGGTCAAGTAGGATTTCCCTAATTCTTACAAATCCGTTACCAGAATTGCGGTTCCCCTTTAAAAGAATTAATATGGTGTTACCACTCATATGACTTGATTACCACTTAGTACCCACTGCAATCCTATATTAATCAGCACTCTAGGAGATTTCCTCACCAACACTTTACTATTAGTTCTTTTTTGCAAAAATAGTTTCAAAATAGTAAATATTTATCCCAATACTTTCACGCAAGACAGGCTACACTGTACATAGCTTTCACCACAATACAGGTTTAATCCTATTTCGTAATAAGTCCATCAGTATTGCACGTATAGGCTTACCACAAGAATAGGTCTCCACGGGTAATGGGTCGGTTGCCGTATGCCATTACGATCGCCCATTACCCTCATCTCCAGCATCCACCCCAAACTGGGCGTATGAAGCAGACACCAAAGGTTTCACAGATATGCCCTTTAACGATTGTTTAATCTCGTCTTCCTAGCAAAGTAATTGACTAGAATAGTGTGCCATCAATTACACCCCTATTATATCATATGTTCTCACTTTTGTCCACTTTACACTTTTCCAACAATTTATTTACATTAAATAGCTTATATTTTAATATAAATATTACTTTTTTGTTAATTTTTTATTATCATTATTACTATTTAAGTAATTCTTTATCTTATTTATATCATTAAGGTCTTTTTCTAACCCTCTTCTTATTTTAAAAGCTAAAATGCTGGTTAATGATTCTGTTTGGTAGCCATCTGTTGTAGTAGTACAATCAAAGTCTTCTCTACTTTTAAAAATACATTCAATTTCTCCATTATAAAGATATATGGGACAAATATTTTCTTTATTGCTTAATCTTAAACTATTATTCTTCGTTAGAGTTTCGAATAGATTTTGATCAAGACAAATATCAATATCATCGGTTTCTTTTCTTATACCATGTAAAAGGAGACTTCCTCCGGATATTACGTAGTAATCTTCTCTAGAAAATGGTAATTTATCTAATTTATCTTTAAATTCTTTTATTGTCATTTTAAGTACTCCCTTCTAATTTCTATATAATTAATAATATTTTAAAAAAACAGGCAACATTAAGTTGCTCTGATACTTTCTATATAAGCATTAACTCTAGCTGGCCATGCACTACTTTGTGCATAGCGTGGCGCTATACGTTCAACTGTAGTTAATCCTTTTGAATAATAATTTTTATATAAATTATCAATAAATCCAACAATTCCTTCGTCTAATGTAGCATATGCTTTATATGCTCCTCCGTTGCAACCTGGACTTCCCTTTTGACCACCAACATTATTACAGCGTCTTGTTAGGGACGAACAATTATGTTTACAACCAGTCTCATGTAGCATAATAGCAACAGCAATATAAGGATCAACACCTTTTTCTAAGCAGTAGCTAGCAATTAACCCTCCTTTACCAGCTATATAACCATTCCCTAAACTGCGATCTAGTTTAGCTGATAATTCTTCTATAGTCATGCCTTCATAAACTTCAACTCGTGGAGGTACTATAACAGATGCTGGGGCTGTTTCCATAGAAACTTCTGTTAGGGCTAAAGTATTATTATTATCAGTAGCTGATTTATTCTCACTGCTAGTATCTTTTATAACAGGCGTAGTTTCTTCTTTTACTATAACATTAGCAGAGGCTGCCATATTTTTGATATCAAATTCTTTATAATCAGCTATATAACTCATACTAGTCATAGTATTTTCATTTTGCAATACCATAGCAATAGAAATCATTAACATACCTACTGCCCCTAGAATACTACTTATTATTTTCGCTTTTTTCAAAAAATTTCACCTCAAATTTGAATAAATAACAAAGTTATTATATCATTTTAAAATTATGCTTGTCAAATTACTGATTTCCTTTTTTGAAATTGATAAAGTTCTTAAATGATTTATAACTTTTCTTTTATACTGCTTAATAATTAAGTAAATTCTTTTTGTTTATCAATAAAATTATATTTCTATTTTATTCATATATATTCATAATTATACCTATTTTATAATAGTTACCTCTTCATTACTACACTATATTATATTATTGCTTTGTAAATATAAATATTATAGTTATCTATATTTATTAGAAAGCAGTACTTTTTATTTTACTTAGATAATGAAATTTATAATATTATTTTTTATACTCTTCTTAATGTTTTGGAAAATTATATTAAATTGTCAAATGATTTAAGGTTAAACATATATTAGTACAGAGGAGAAATTGTGTCTTTCAGAGGACTGAAAAGACAAAAGAAAGGAATGTTAGTTATATATGAAAATAGCGGTATATGCAATTTCTAAAAATGAGGAAAAATTTGTTACTCGTTGGGTAAATTCTATGAAAGAGGCTGATGCGATATATGTTTTAGATACTGGTTCTGTTGATAAGACTGTAGAATTACTAGAAAAAGAAGGGGTTTTAGTTACTAAAAAAGAGATCACTCCATGGAGGTTTGATGTTGCGAGAAATGAGTCTTTAGCATTAGTTCCTAATGATTTTGATATTTGTGTTTGTACAGATTTGGATGAAGTTTTTGTTCCTGGATGGAGAAAAGCTTTAGAAGAAGCTTGGACAGATGAGGCTACTAGAGCTAGATATAATTATAACTGGAGTTTAGATGAGAATAATAATCCTCTTGTAAATTTTTATATTGAAAAAATTCATAAGAGAAATGATTATACTTGGACTCATCCTGTTCATGAAGTATTAACTCCTAAAAAAGAAAGTGAAAATGTTATTACTATTGATGGAATTACAGTAAATCATTATCCAGATTCGGAAAAATCACGAAGTAGTTATTTGCCTCTTTTAGAATTATCTGTTGCTGAGGATCCTGAGGATGACCGTAATATGCACTATTTAGGAAGAGAATATATGTATTATGGAGAGTGGAAAAAAAGTATAGATACTTTAAAAAAACATTTATCTTTAAAAAGGGCTATTTGGAAAGATGAGAGAGCTGCTTCGATGAGATTTATTAGTAGGTGTTATAAGAACTTAGAGGACTATCCAAGTGCTAGAGAGTGGCTTGATAAGGCTATTAAGGAAGCCCCCTATTTAAGAGATGCCTACGTCGAGAAGGCTTTATTAGAGTATCAATTAAAGAATTATCAGGAAGTAGAAACAAACTGTTTAGCGGCTTTGCGAATAAGAAAGCATCAAAAATCTTATATTAATGAGACCTTTAGTTGGGATGGAACAGTGTATGATTTATTGTCAATAAGCTCTTACTATTTAGAAAAATATAATTATGCAATTTACTTTGTTGATTTAGCATTAGAATTTAATCCTAATGATGAACGTTTGTTGAAAAATAAAATATTATTTCAGGAAAGGATTTAAGTGACTTAGGATTTTGAAATTTATCAATTTGATAATAAAAAAAGCAGAATTTCTCAAATGAAATTGCTGTTTTTTTAACTATCTACGCTTGTATATAAATTAATAGTTCCCTCTTTATAAGCTAAATAGATTTTATTCCAAATTACACTTTCTACATACCTTGATTTTTTAGGATGCATTAAGTAACGAACAGTAAGTTCAACGTGATTATTTACAATTTTAGTATAAATGATTGGATCATATTTATTGAAATAGATACGATTAGTTGTATTAATATGAGTTATTTGAGCTTTCATCTTCTTAGGAATATTTTTGATTACTTCTAACTCATTAACAATTTTATATAATTCTTGTTTATTTTTAGTCAAATCACTATCTAGTGTTACTTTTACTACTATTTCATCCCAAATATATTCAAAACCTTTAGTAATATTTTTTAGGGGTTTAGAAAATACTACAGAGTTAGGAAATGTAATAACTATTCCTGTTGATTGGCCCTTATTATCATTAGTTGAAATTTCTAATATCTCAAAATCTAAGGAAGAAATATTCATAACATCCCCTTTAATATCATCAATTTGTATACGATCTTCTACTTTGAAAGGTTTTTTCATTTTTATATAAAGACCACAGAAGAAATTTAGTATTAACTCTCTTAAGGCAATAGTCATAGCTGCTGAAATAACACTTATTAGAGTCATTAGACCTTTAAGATAATCGCCCCAAACAAAAATTAATATTAAAATTTCGATAACATTTAAAAATATCTGGTAGGTTTGATTTAAAACATATTCTTTTCTACCAGTTGCTCTTCTTTGAATCCAATGTCTTCCTAGTCTTTTAATGAATATAAATAATAGAACAATAAGACTAGTAGTTAAAAATAAGGAAATATATTTTTCTTCAATTGAAGTAGCTCGACTTAAAAAGATGCATAATTTATGAAATAGTCCCACTAGCTTTACCTCCTCTTTTTACTTTAACCAATGATTTTATATATAAAATTATTCTTCTTCTACAGTCTTTATTAATTGTTTAAATAAAAATTTCTTTACTTTTTCTTGTTTTTCTTCTTTTATTTCCTTAACTAATTCCTTATACTTTTCTTTTTTATTATCATCAACATTTAAATAGTCTATTTTTTCTTCAAATTCCTCAAGACTTTCTTCAAGTGTCATTTCTTCTTCATCAGCTTTATCAAGCATCATTTTTAAAATACCTGTTTTTTCTAATTCTTCATTAGACATACTCATAATAATACCTCCCTATATTACGTTTCTTTTTTAATTATACTATTAATCTATAATAAATTGAATACTTATTTTTATAAGTTATTTTTTAATAAGTTTTGGATTTTATTATCTTTTTTATTGAAATAATTATTTATAGCAATATAGATTGATAACATAACAAGTCCAATGATACAAGCAATAAAGGCACTTTTATACATTATATCGACTTTAAAAATATATTGCATTTTTATACTTTTAATAGCAGTATTTACAATAAAACTAACAAGATAGGCCATTATTAAAACTAAAACTCCACTAATTATTGTTGAGATAGCACAAGATT
The DNA here is from genome assembly GCA_948466315.1 of uncultured Mycoplasmatota bacterium. GTDB lineage: Bacteria > Bacillota_I > Bacilli_A > RF39 > UBA660 > CAOJZZ01. The sequence continues at coordinate 6,602 of CAOJZZ010000044.1, forward strand.
TTAGCCATTTATAAAATGATTTTTGTAATATACTTATAATAACTAGAAGAATCACGATGATTATTAATAAAATAATTTTAAACGTATTAGTAGTTATAAAATTATATAAGCGAACTATCTGTTTTTGGTATTCAGGCATTTCATCTTTAGTACGTTTGATAGCGTTTTTATACTCTTCGTTTATCACTTTATATTCTTCACTATTAAGTATTTCTTCAAGTTTATCATCAGATATAGAAATACCAAGATTGTTTTCTAAATCACTCTTGTTTTCTTGAATAAATGTTGTTATGTCTTTACCAAGTTCAATATTATCTAAAGATTTTTCATCAATTAAGCCTTCGAGTGTATCATCAATATAACCTTGAATCACTCGATTAACATTTTCATTTTCTAATACTTTTTCTATTTTTTCTTTATCTACTTCTAAGGAATCAGAAATTTGGGTAGATAGTTCATCTTTTACAATTTCATTTACTAATCCTTCAGTAAAAATTCCTTTAATCGAAAAAGTAATAATAAATAAGAAAATAGCATTTGCTAAAATAAAGTTGATAAATACTGATAATATTTTTTTTAATATATGCATAATTATCTTGCCTCATATTCAATCTTAAGAAATTATTAACTGTTTGATTGATTCTTTCTATTTATATTTATAGTTACTTGATAAATATATTATAAAAGAAAAAACACATAAGTTCAACCTTGTATTTATCCTATATGTTTTGGCAAAATTCTATTTTATTTAATAAATAGTCATTTTAAATTAATATTTCAATGATTATAAAATATCACAGATGCAATTATATTTAGTATTTTATTTTTATTATTCTTTTTTTGATATTATATAGTTATCGTTAGAATAATCAACTACGACAGTGTCATTATATTTTATTTTTCCTGTAATAATTAGTTTAGCTAAATCAGTTTCTAGTGTTCTACTTACTAATCTTTTTAGTGGTCTTGCTCCATAATTAATATCAAAGCCATCTTCTACTAACCTATTTTTAACTTTTTCAGTTAATTCAATATGTAGACGAATATCAGAAAGTCTTTTTTCAATATCTTGAATTATTTTATTAAGTATTTCCATAATAGATTTTTTATCTAATGGATTAAAGATAATGACCTCATCAATTCTATTGATAAATTCTGGCCTAAAGTGAAGTTTAATCTCTGATAATACTTTAGAAGAATTACCATCTAAAATATGTTCACTTCCTAAATTAGAAGTCATAATAATAATAGTATTTTTAAAATCAACAGTTCTACCATTAGAATCCGTTACGCGACCATCATCTAAAATTTGTAATAATAGATTTAAAACTTCGGGATGAGCTTTTTCTATTTCATCAAACAGGACTATGCTATAGGGGTTACGACGAACTGCTTCTGTTAATTGTCCTCCCTCTTCATATCCGACATAACCAGGAGGAGAACCAATTAGGCGTGATACACTGAATTTTTCCATATATTCACTCATATCAATACGTATCATATGATGGCTATCGTCAAATAGCTCATATGCTAGAGTTCTTGCTACCTCAGTCTTGCCGACTCCAGTTGGTCCTAAAAACATGAATGATGCTATTGGTCTATTAGGATCTTTTATGCCACTACGTGATTTAATTACAGCATCACTAACTAGTTTTAAAGCTTCATCTTGACCCATTACTCTTTTTTTCATATTATCTTCTAATTGTAATAGTTTTTCTTTTTCGCTACTCATTAATTTAGTAACAGGAATATTAGTCCATTTAGCGATAATTTTAGCAATATCGTTACTTGTAACTGTATCACTTAATATTTTATTTTTCTCTGTTTTATTTAACTCATCTAATTCATGTTCTAGTTTTGGTATTTCTCCATGACGTAATACTGCAGCACGTTCTAAATCATATTTATTTTCTGCTTGGTCTAGCTCAAATTTAGCTTGTTCTAATTCTTGTTTTTTATTCTTGATATCATCATTTAGAGATTTTTCCTTATTCCAAGCTTTAGTTAGTTCTTCTTCTTTTTCTTTTAAAACTTCAAGTTCATTTTCTATTTCTTCTTTACGTTTTTTTGATAGAGCATCTTTTTCTTTTTTGATAGCTTCATATTCAATAGATAGACGCATAATTTTATGAGTTAGAGTATCTAATTCAAAAGGAACTGAGTCCATTTGAACTCTAATAGTAGCACAAGCTTCATCAACTAAATCTATGGCTTTATCTGGTAAATAACGATCAGTAATATAGCGGTTAGAAAGAGTGGCAGCTGAGACTAGTGATTTATCTTGAATAGTAACACCATGATGTATTTCGAAACGTTCTTTTAGTCCTCTAAGAATAGTAATGGTGTCTTCAACGTTTGGTTCTTCTACTTTTACTTTTTGAAAACGTCTTTCTAAGGCTCCATCTTTTTCAATATATTCGCGATATTCTTTTAAAGTGGTTGCCCCAATGACATGAATTTCACCACGGGCTAACATAGGTTTTAAGATATTAGAAGTATCCATAGCACCTTCTGTTCTACCAGTGCCTACTATCATATGAATTTCATCAATAAACATGATGATTTCTCCATCGCTTTTTTTCACTTCGTTTAAAACGTTTTTCAATCGTTCTTCAAATTCACCTCTAAATTTTGCACCTGCTACTAAAGCAGCCATATCAAGTTCCCAAATAGTTTTATTTTTTAGACTGCTTGGTACATCGCCTTTTAAGATACGAAGGGCAAGCCCTTCTACTATAGCTGTCTTACCAACTCCTGGTTCTCCAATTAAAACTGGATTATTTTTAGTTTTACGTGATAAGACCCTAGTAATACTACGAATTTCTTCATCACGACCAATAACAGGATCGATTTTTCCTTTCTTAGCATCCTCAATAATATTTCGGCCATACTTTTCTAAAACATTTTCTTCTTTTTCTGGTTCATTATATCCATACATAATTATCACCTCTTCGTTTCATATTATATAGCCACTTTTAGCACTTGTCAAGTGTGAGTGCTAAAAGTGTTTTTAGATGCTTATTGTTTCTTGTATTTTTGGTTGCGATTAAATTAAAAGGAGAACCTATATAATATTTATACTTTCAATTACTAAAATAATATTGAAAACAAATGTTATACTCTGTCATCTATGATTAATTCTTATTTTTTATATTTGGTATTTCGTATTCATTAACATATTTATTATATAAAAATGTTAAATTCTTTTTATTAAGTACTTTTTCTATACCTTCTTTACTAATATCTTGATAAACCTTTGTTAGTAATAAATCTATAGCAGGATGAATTTTAGCATTACTTCTTGTCTTTATCCAATAATTTAATTGATAATCTTTAGTCCAATTCTTTTTTTGATAAATAATACCAGCTGCTAGAGAATCACAAATCATTTCTACAACATATTTATATGGAATAACAGGAGATATAGTAATAGTTTCATAATCATACCAATATTCATAATGATGTTTATTGCGTCCTTTATGATGAAGCCAGGCTTTTGAATAACCATTTTCTTGCTTACAATTATGGATAGGACTATAATTTCCTGAATAGTATTTTACCCCTTCAAAGAACTCTATAGGTGAATACTTTGATAAATCATGTATTAAACCTTGCCAAGGGATACCTGCCTTAAAACATAAATAAAGTACTTTAACACGATGTTTATTAATAGTATGTAAATGACCGAAAAACTTTTTCCATGTAATAGTATAGTTTTCTTTCTTCTTCATAATAAAGTAGTTCCTCTCATTTTAGTAATAAATTGCTGTTAATTAGTCATAAGGCAATTTAATAAAATATAATTCTAGGCAAAAATATTTAATTTTTAATAATATCTCTCATAATCTAAGAAAGACAGTAATATATTTATATTTTTTTAGTATCGTTTATTAATTATAATAATTATTTGTGTATTAGAGTTTTATAATTATAAAACGTTTCTTAAACTATTTTATAATATAATTTTATGCATGTTAATTTACAATTTTATTTTTTTAAATATCGTTTAATTTTATCATCTTTAATTTGAGATTGGTCTAATAAAATATTCGCTACTTCTAGCCAACCAGTTCTCCAATCATAACCAGCTCGTAATATACCTCTCTTAATTAATTCATCATTTGAAATTGTTTTATTGTGATATGACGGAAACAAAATACAGGTTTCTATATTCTCATTAAGATTAGATAATCTATCATCTATTTGAATATCTGCTTTAAATAAATATTTTGCATTAGTAAAAATAAAATGTTCAGGTTCAATAAATGGAATAGTGCTAATTAAAAAATTATATTTATCTGCAAACAATCTACCAGAACCTATAATATTAAATGGATTAATACATGATGAGCAAGGATAAATATTATAAATAAAATCTAATTCTTTCAACACCTCTTTCGCATAAGGTAAAATTTGAGCATTTTCGTATAAATTTCTACTATCTAAAAATTTATTAAATTCGTTAAATCTTTCTTGAGGAATAACTGCTTCATCTATATAGTAATCTGAAAAATCATCTAATACATAATTACTTTCCAAAAATTCATTAATTGCATCTAAAAAACCTGGAAAACAAAACACCTCATCTATATCTAAAAGCAAATTTTTCTTTTTTTCCATATAACCACTCCTTGAAATTATCAATATTATAATAAAATATTTATTTTTTAGCAATTCTATATTGATATAATTATTTATGAGAAGAAGTAAATTAGTAGTAAAATGAACTTAAAATATGGAAAATTAACTTTAAAATAAGACCTTTTATATTCAATTAACGATTTTTTAAATAGAAAAAGAAGAAATTAACTTTTAAATTATTTCTTCTTGATCATTTTTATAACTAATATCATAATTACTTGGTCCTTCAATACAGATACCATCAATATTAAATCTAGAGCCATGACAAGGACAATCCCATGTTTTTTCTACTTCATTAAAAACTAGACCACATTTTAAATGAGGACACTTAGTATAAACAATATGTTCTTTTCCTTTAGAATCAGTATAAATTGCTATGGATTTACCATCTTTTTTTGCAAAACGTAGATTTTCTTTATACCAGGATTTTTTAGGAAAAAGCAATTCATTAGTATATGGTTTCATACTACTTCCTAAAATTAATGGTATTTTTTTTATTTTTATACCACGTAGAGGGTTAAAAAGCTTGGTATAGCGATTGTTTTTATTCAATATTAAATCACTAATTATCTTGCCAGCTAGACTACCATTAGTCATACCCCAAGTATTATAACCAGTTGCTAGATATAGATTATGATTAATCTTTCCTATATAGGGTAAATAATCGCTTGTTATTATATCAATATTTGACCAAAGATACTCATAATTAAAAGGTAATAGTTTTAGTTTTTCAAAATGTTCTTTATCATTTAGATTTGTCCCAATATTTCTAGAACCATATAAGAATATTTGGTATTTATTTTTACTATCATCTTGATAACGTATTGACTTTACTGGTCTATCTAGACTAATAGCATTGAAGGAATGAGTATTTTCTACTTTACTAGCTCCTATATATGATTTTTCTAAGTAGACTTTTAAAGGCATAAAAAATGGATCTAAAAAGTATGGATAATGTAGAGCTAAAACTACTTCTTTAGCTTTTATTAATAAGTTTGATGTTTTACAAAGATAAGAATCTTTAAACTTATCTATAGATAAGATTCTGGTATTTTCATAAAGTTCAACATCATTTTTTAGAAGAATTTTTTTTAATGATTCTAGATATTTTAATGGATGAAAAACATAAGTATCAGAACATTTAATAGTTGCAAGTGTTGGTATTTCTATATCTAATTTTTCAGTTTTTAGAGGTGTTTCATTAAAACTTTTTAGAAGTTCTAATTCTTCTTCTATGTTTGATATTTTATTTTTATCGTTAGTAAATAAATAAGAATCATTTAGGGAAAGGTCACAGTTAATTTTGTTTTCATCAATGATATTTTTAACTATAGAAATAGCTTCCTTTTGTGATTCATAATATAGTTTAGCATTTAAGGTACCACTAGAATTTTTTATTTTTCTATATATTCCATCTTGTAAATATGTTAGTTTTCCTGTAGTTCTTGAAGTTATTCCTTGCCCTATTCTATTAGCTTCTACTAAGACTACTCTTTTATTTGAATTCATCAAATGATAGCAACAACTCATTCCTGTAATGCCACCACCGATAACTAAAACATCTACTTCTATATTATGTTCTAGTGGTTTTAGTTCTTTTTGGTTAATACTATCTAACCAAATACTCGTATTTTTCAAATTTATCACCAGTTATATTATTGGTAAAATCAAATAAAAAAATACTAAAAACAAATGACAAATAAGTTTTATGGGCCTATTTGTCATTTTATATCAATAAATTTTTACATCATACCTTGATTAAAATCTAACATATTAGAATCTTCTAATAATTTTTCTAAATAAGAATTATTTTTAGCAGTAAAATTTAGATTGTTTGAATTATTCATTTGATTACCAAGTTCCATATTATTTTGAATAAGTTCTTTATTAGTATTTTCACCATTTTTTAAAAGTTTTGAATAATATTCGAATAATTCTTTAAAACGGTTATAGTGAATTATTTCACGTTGTCTTAACCATAGAAGTGGTCCGATGACATCTGGGTCATTTGTTAAATCAATTAAGTTTTCATAAACTGCTCTAGCTTTTTGTTCTGCTGCCATGTCTTCAGAAATGTCGGCTAATGGATCTCCAGTTGTTGCAAAGTATGCTACTGTAAATGGTACACCATTAGCATCAGTCGGATACAAGGCTCTACCGTGTTCGGCATAATGTGAAGCTAGACCTGCTTCTTGAATTTCCTCTAAAGTGGCATCTTTCATTAATTGATATACCATAGTAGAAATCATTTCTACATGAGCAAGTTCATTTTTACAATGCTGTTATCAGTCAATAAGCTTTAAAATTACCTTAA
>CAOJZZ010000045.1 GCA_948466315.1 uncultured Mycoplasmatota bacterium
ACATAAAAAATACAGGTTTATATATTATTGATCAACCTGAAGATGATGTTTCACAGCCATCTATAAAAAAGAAATTATTAAAAGATTTCAAAAAGATTGCTAATCATAGACAAGTGTTATTAATAACTCATAATCCGCAATTTATTGTTAATTTAGATGTTGATAATGTAATCTTTATCAAAAAAGATGAAGAGAGTGAAAAAATTAGTATAGAAAGTGGTGCTTTAGAGTATAAGGATGATAAAATTGATATGCTAGAAATCATTGCAGATAATATAGAAGGTGGAATAGATTCACTTAAAGAAAGGTATAAGAAATATGAAAAGAATAATTAATTTTACAAAAGAAGGAAATAAATATATTTTTAAAGAAGGAAATAAAGATAATAAAATCGAAATAGATGAAGAAGAAAAAATTCTTAGTGGATTAGAACTTTACAATCAATTTTTTAATGTGTATTCAGTAGAGGATTCGTTTGAGATAGTGGACTGTACCACAGAGGCAGATAAAAAAGACGATAAAATATGTTATCCAATATATAAAAAGGTAAGTGAATTGTTTGCGTCAATAGAAGATACCATGAAATTGCAATTAAGTAATAAAGAAAAAGAAGAAAAAAGTGAATAATCCAAATATTTTTATCCCAAAATAGACTTTATTTTGGGAATAAATGATATAATGTATTTAGATGTGAAAGTATAATTCACTCTCTAAGTTAAATTTATATTAAAGCCTCCCAAACAAAACAGCGGCACAAGCGTCCATAAAGGCAAACAAATCAAAATAAAAGATGATTATGATTTGTTCTTAACTCTTATAATCATTACAAAAAGATAATATTTTGAGATATTCATATAAAATACCAGAATGTAAAAAAGCTGTTGAGTTAAATAAAAGAATAATTCTTGTAAAATTAAAAAGTAATAATTTAATACCAGAAGAATTATTAGGTCAGACACAAGAAGATGTTGTTGGTTTAGAATTGGATAAAATAAATAGAGCAATTTCAAACATAATGTTATATTAAATAAATTAATCTTGTATAATAACATACATTTTTAATGAGAATTAGTAACTAGTTGACAGAATCATTAATATTTGATAAACTCATACCGATTGGTACTCAGGAAACTTATGAAGCCCTGAGTCAATTTTTATTTATGGGGGAAATACTATATGAAACAATATAAAACAAATGAAAAATTATTAGAATACCTAGAATATAAGAACGTAGTTATTAAAAATAAGAAATCGCTTTGAAAAAATCAGAAAGATATTCTTGTTAATCTATTTATAAATATAATTTTAAAGTTTCTAATAATAATTGTCTTACAAATGTTCTTTTTAAAGAAATATATGTTTTATATATTTGATATAATACAAACATTGAAAGAGAGGTTTATTAATGAAATATTCAATTTATGTAAGGAATTATCTAAAAAGAAAAATATTAAACAGTAATCCAAATATAAGTAAAGAGGAAGCAAGTAAAAAAGCCGATGAAGAATTTAAAGATATTCTTATTGACTCATTTTATTTTAGTATGTTGGAAAAACTTCCTGCTCAAGATCCTTTAAAAAAATTAGAAGGAGAAGAAGAAATCAGATTTTTAGATTTGCACAATGGATTTGATGTTAATACAAACATAAGAAACCCATATTGCTATTTATATCATGGTATACGTTTTGATTCAGATCATGAAATATTTGAAAGTATTTTATGTGATAGAAAAATCTTGTGTAGCAATAAAGTTAAAAGTCATTGGAGATGTTATTCTGATAATTGTAACGAGGGAGAATACATTTCATTAATTGATTATTCTGAAGAAGGATATGATTTAGAATTTAAAACCTTTATAGAAGAAAATGTTTCTTTCATTATTTCTCCAAAACTTAACCCTCTAAAATGTAAGTATCTCCCCTTTAAGGAGTGGGAAGAAATCAGAAAAAAACTCCCAAAAACTAAACATCGATACAGCTATCAAAAAAACGAATATCAATATCCAGATCATATTCCATTTGATTATGTAGTAGGAATTTTGTATCCTCTAAATTACTATAATCATACTAAAGGATTTAGAAATACAAAAGAAGATTTTATTTACATAAAACGGTTACTAAGAAAATATGATTTAGAACATTTACCCATATTAGATCCTACTGATAGTTTCAAACCCTTAGATACTGAGTTAAATGATAACCACATAATGATTCATAAAAGGTCTATATTTAATATATCTCATTATTTTAATTAAAATAACTACACTATAATTTGTAATTTATAGTATAATAGTATAAAAGATACACTAAAATTAAGAGGAAATCCATGAAAAATATAAAAAATATATTTAATGAAAAAGAACCAAAGTGCACAAAAACTGACTATATAATTTTAACAATTATTCTTCTTTTTTATAGCACACTATCATTTATAAACTTAGGATCATTTGATAACCCCCAGACCTTTTATACATTTAACGAGAACGAAAATATAACAATAGAACTTCCTAGTCAAACAGATATAATACGACTTAGGTTATATAATGGTGAACTATCAGGCAAATATTCTATATATATATCAAAAGATAATAAAGAATATACATACATTAAAGATATAAATAATAAAGGTGAATTCGCCTGGAACGAAGAAAAGGTTTTAAAACAAGCTAAATATATAAAATTACAAGCAAAAACTGCTAATTCTCAAATAGGCGAAATAGCAGTTTATAATAATAATAAAGAATTGATTTCTGTTAAAAAAATCACTTCAAATGTAGTAAACAAAGATTCAAAAACAAAAGTATTAATCGATGAAAAAGAACAAATTCCAAAAGAAATAAGTTACTTAAATTCCACCTATTTTGATGAAATTTATTTTGCTAGAACTGCCTATGATTATGCCAACAATATAGAAGCATATGAATGGGTTCATCCTCCATTAGGTAAACTAATCCAAGCTATACCAATAAAACTTTTTAATACTATGGCTCCATTTAACTACCGATTAATGGGAAATATTGCAGGTATATTAATGATAGTAGTTATGTATATGTTTGGGAAAACACTCTTCAAGAAAAGAAAATACGCCATACTATCATCTCTTTTAATAACCTTTGATTGCTTTCATTTTGCACATACAAGAATGGGTACAGTAGACAGCTTCTTAGTTTTATTTATTATGTTATCATATTATTATATGGTAAAATTCTTTTATAATCATAGCAAACATTATTTACTATTTTTCTCAGGACTTTTTTTTGGAATGGCCACTTCTGTAAAATGGACAGGTCTATTTGCAGGACTAGGGTTAGCCATCATTTTCTTTACATACATCCTAAAAGAAAAAAAAGTAAACATCAAATTATTATTAAAATGTTGCTTATTCTTTGTAATAATACCATGCACCATCTATATAGGTAGTTACTTGCTTTTTCCCAAAGTACAAGGAACCAATACTTATAAAATAGAAGATATAATAACTCAAACAAAACAAATGTATACTTACCATTCAACCTTAAATGATGACCATTATTTTTCATCCCCTTGGTACAGTTGGCCTATATCATATAAACCAGTATGGTATTATAGTAATGAAGTAGACGAATATCATCATGGAACTATAACTGGAATAGGAAATATTGCTATATGGTGGCTAGGAATTATTGCTAGTATCTACTTAATTTATAGACTAATTAGAAGAAAAGATATAGCTTCCTTAACTATTTTAATAGCAATAATATCGATGTGGTTACCTTATCTACTTATAGGAAGAGTGATGTTTTTATACCACTATTTCCCAGTACTACCTTTTATCATGCTTGCTATATCCACACTTTTTTATGATATAGTAGAAAAAACTAAACAAGATTGGCTTCTATTTCTATATTTAGTAATAGTAATACTAATCTTTATCCTATATTATCCAGCAATATCAGGAAATATCACTTCAAATAATTATCTAGATAAACTAAAATTATTCAAAAGCTGGTACTTTTAAGTAATTACATATTTTGATAAACTAAATAAAAAAATAGTTAAATCTTTTATAAAGATAATCTATATTTTAGATAACAATTATTATAATATTCATTTCTATTTTAATTCAAATACCCAAAATATTAAAGACTATTTTATTAGATTTACATACATGAACATAATAATATGTTCTTTTTTATTTAAAATAAAAAATCAATCTAATATCATGTTATAATTAATAAGATAAGAGGGTGAAAAAATGAAAGCAGTTTGTATAGGTCATTCAACATATGATACAACATTACCATTAAATGAATATCCAACAGAAAATTTAAAATATCGTATTGAAAAAAAAGTAGAATGTGGAGGAGGACCAGCATCTAACGGAGCATATCTTTTAGCAAAATGGGGGATATCTACTAGTATTTTATCAATAGTAGGTGATGATTATTATGGAAAAAAAGTAATTGAAGATTTCCAAAACATTGGTGCTGATATAAAATATTTAGAAACTAAAAAAAATCATGCTACATCAAGTAGTTATATTATTGCTAATATGCAAAATGGCTCAAGAACTATTATTACATCGAAAAGGAATCCAATAAGAAAATTAGAACAAGACATAAAAATAGAAGCAGATTTGATTCTAATAGATGGAGAGCATCCAGAAACCGCTAAAGATGTCTTATTACAAAACAAAAAAGCCACAAGTATTCTAGACGCAGGACGCCTAAACGAAGATACTAAAATGTTAGGAAAATTGGTAACATATGTTGTTTGCTCAAAAGACTTCGCTGAAGAATTTGCCAATATAAAAATAGATTATAATAATCAAGATACTATTGTTAAGTGTTATAATGAATTAAAAAGTTACTTTAAAACAAATATTATTATAACTTTAGAGGATAAAGGTAGTTTTACAGAAATTAATGGTATTTATGAACAAATTCCAAGTATAAAAGTAAAAGCTATTGATTCAACTGGAGCAGGAGACATTTTCCATGGAGCATTTGCATATTTTATAGGTAAGAACTATCCATTAAAAGAAGCTATTCACTATGCCTCAATTACAGGTGCTATATCTGTAACTAGAATTGGTTCTAGATATTCTATACCTGATTTAGAGGAAGTATTAAATTATGATGATATTATATAATAATTTACCTAAACTAGATCTTCATGGCATAGATAGAGAATATGCCAAAATATTAATCAATGAGTTTATAGAAGATAACTATCATTTAAAAAATGAAAAGGTTATTATCATACATGGAATAGGATCTGGAATATTAAGAGGAACAACTCAGGAGGTTTTACATAGAAATAAATTAGTTAATCAATATAAAATTGATAATTTTAATTCTGGTACTACAATAGTTGAATTAAAGAAAAGAAATTGACATAGTTATTTGTTTATGATAGTATAAAACCCATATATAGCAAGGGGGCTAATACCTTATGTATACAGAAGAATATGAAAGTCGAGGTTTTCCATTTAGAGATTTAGTGATAAAAATCATCTTAGTAGCTATTTTTGCCTTTATATTAATATGGCTATTACCCAAATTTATGGCACCAACAGTAATTAATAAGACTGAAAATAGCAAAAAAGCAATTGACAGAAGAACCAATAATACAGATATTTCACCATTAACGTCACAAATATTTGCTGATAATTTAGAAAGGATGAAAGATGCAGCTATATCATATTATACAGATGAAAGATTACCACAAGAAGTAGGAGAATCAGATAAAATGACTCTAAGTGATATGATTGGCAAAAAACTAATTATAGCCTTAATTGATAAAAATAACAAAGCGTGTGATGTAGAAAAAAGTTATGTTAAAATAACAAAGCTAGATGAAGAATATATTTTAAAAGTAAATTTAAAGGATAGCGAAAAGGAAGACTATATTTTAGTTCACCTAGGATGTTACACCTATTGTAATTCTTATGTATGCGAAAAAAAAGAAGTTCAAATAGATATTAAAGGCTCTAAACCTAATAAAAGTGTGCCTATTATTAAAAATAATACTAATAAAAAAATAATTTATCCCAACAATCCAGATTGTAGTGATAATGATTGCGAGCCAAATAATCCTAGTAACCCAGATAAACCAACTAGTGATCCTAGTAATCCACCAACTGATAATCCTTCATTACCAAGTCCCACATCAACTCCACCTGAACCTCCAAAAAATAAAAATTACCTCTATGAATATCAAAAAACTACTCAAAGTAAAATGTCAAATTGGACATCATGGAGTAATTGGAGTAAAACAAATTGTGCTACTCAAGAAATAAATTGTAGTGATAGCAACACAAGTTGTGTAAGGAAATTACAACGTTATAATAGAAAAGAAAAAATAGGTACATATCAAAAAAAATATACTAAAACAAGAAATGTTTTAAGACAAACAGGTTCATATAAACAAAAATCTTGTTCAAAATACAATTATGTAATTGTTAATAATACAACATACGCAACTACTACTACCAAAACATATACAACAGTAAATACAATAACTAATACCACAGCTCATTCAGTAGGTGGTTGGACTTATAACGGACGGGATAGCTATTCTAATCCTCCAAGCAGTAGTAGTACAAGACAGTATATATTTGTAGGAGCTGATTATAGTTATTGTAATGAAACATGTACTAGTTTACCAAATTATTATTACGATTCATACACATATACTGGTGCTATGAGTCCAGTAAATTCTACAACATCAATTCCTAGTACAACCTCATCATCAAGTAGTTCAACTACAAGTTCTACTTCAAGTAGTGTAACAGCTTCTTGTGGGTCAATTGTTACCAAAACTATCCCAATCTATAAAACTATACAGATAACTGATATTGCTTCACGCACAGAACCATTATATGGCACAGTTTGTTATCAAAGTACCAAAACTAGAAAAATGATTTCTGCAGGAAAGACAACTAAAAAATGGAGTAAATACAATGATAAAGCATTATTAAATAATGGATGGCAATATACAGGAAATATAAAAAGGGAAAAATAAAAGGAGAGTAAATAATGAATAATAAAAAGATTGCTAAAGTAGTTTTTTATGAAGACGAAAATACTAAAAAAATATTAACCTGTCTTTTCTTTACAGATGGGACTCCAAAAGTAGTATCTTATGAAGAAGGTCTTACTTATGCTATGAAAATTGCCGCTAAAACAGGAATAAAAACAAAAGACGAATTAAAGCAACTTATAACTAATACAGAATTTCCATATATATATGCAATACCAAAACAAGTATTAAAAGAAAACTGGTCTAATTTTATAGAAAATAGCAAACTACAAGGAGCAAATGAGGAAACTACACAAAATAACAAAGAGAAACAAAAACGAAAATTTTTTTCAAAAATCAATAAATATTTAAATAAAAAAACAAAAGTATTTATTACAACAATATCTAAAATACAAAACATAAAATCTATGCAAAAAGCAAATAAATTTTTTGGTCCAGTATTAAAATATTCCTATAAAAAAGTTATAGCTATAATTACAGCTATTGTTTTGCTTGTAGTAGGTATAGCAAACAATAATAAAAGTGCCAATACCGAAAAAATAAATAGTAAAAAAACAAAGGCAAGAACAGAGTCCAATAACAACTTTAACAATAATGTTGATAATATTTATACTAAGAGTATAGATAACTATTATAACCAAAAAACAAGTAAAGCTTATAATAATTATAATTTTAACAAACTTCTTACTACAACGACTAATCAAAATCAATATAATATAATGAAAAGAATAGAGAATTATTTAGATTATTTTAACGTAACATTCGCAGAATCTTATCTTGAGACTGGTAAAAATATTAAAGCTGCTTTAAGTTGGGAAGAATCCATAGCCTTAAGTTTGGCTTTTAATGATTATTCAAGAAAACAAATTCAAGCAATGTTTAATGGTCATGAAACAGATGCAACAGATCTTAATAATGCTTATAAAAATGCAATATCACAATTAATTGGTGCTTATATAATAGAAAATAGAACTAATCCAGTTAATTTATACAAAATGTTAGAAAAACCTGAAGAACAGGCCTTCGTACAAAAATATGAAGAATTAATTTTACAATGTAAAGAAGCAACAGGGCAAGATCAAATTAATAAAATTAATACTTTCTATAACGAACTTTTTAAAGACTTGCCAATTTCAGATGACATTAGAGAAATAGGTATCGCTCACGCTGATCCACGAAAAAATATAACTTCATATAAATTAGCTATTACTCCTATAGTAGCAGCTAGTGAAGCTATGTTCCAATCTTTAGCGATAAACCATACTCTATCTGATAAAGCAATCGCATATTTCAATGATATTGGTTTATGTAATATAGCTGATAATAAATTTGAACAAGCTATGTATATTTCAATAACTAACGATGAAAATGAAAATATACCAACTTACACTCAATTTAGAAAAGCAAAAATTAAAAAGTTAAAAAGTGAAAATAGATATGTAACAACTGATAGCAATAGAGATTTGAGTCAACTTGAAACATTTAAAAATTGGGTAAATCCTTCTTCATCTATAAATACAGCTAATAATGGGGGAGTATATTATACAACAGATACTAACCAAACAACATCAACAAGAACTGAAAGTTCTACTTCATATTATACAGAAACAACAACAGAAGAAACTTCTAACAGAGCTGAAGCTATAAGCAAAGTAGGAGAAGAAGCAGTATCAAAAGCTGAGGCAGAAGTTGATAAACAAATAGAAAAAGAAAACGAAAAGGCTAAAAGAAAGAGCATTTTAGAAGCAGAAAAAAGAGCTCAAAAAGAACAGGCGAAAGAAGATAGAAAAGCAAAGAAGAAGAAAGAACAAGTAAAAAATGATAATAAAGATTTACAAGAAAAAATTGATAAAGAGAATCAAAAAATAGAAAACAACAAAAATTTATCTGGTGAAACCAACAATAATATAAATCAAGATGATTTTGGGGATCATGGAGTGATTTTTGACGATGAACATAATAATAATGGTAATTTAAATAACTCTGTAGAAAACATCACAACAGATGGTACTCAGGCAGATGAACAATTACCTGATTCAAATCAAACTGGTACCGAATTTGATAATCAGGTAACTAATAATGTAGTAGTTGATATCCCTCAACAAGATACTCCTGTTGAAGAAGGTGTATCTAGTGAAACAGATGAACAATATACTCCAGCAGAGGAAACCATAGTACAAGATACATATGTTGATTCTACAACTAATGCTGCAGAAGATATTGTACAACAACAAGAAGAATATACATCTTACAAAGAAGACGAACAGTATAGTGCTACAAGTACAGAAGAATTAATAAACCAATATGTAGAAAATATGGCAAATAGTGAAGCCCCATTTGATGATGGAACGTACGTCTATGTAAAATAATTAAATATAGGTTAAAAACTTATATTTTTTTATTTATAAAAAAAACAAATTACATAACATATTTTTCTTCTAAGGTCAATATATTTTTAAAAAAAGTTTGACAAATAAACTTAACTATGCTATAATATGAGTACTTTGAAGGTAAAGGGGTCCTTCAAGCATACATTAAAGGTGGGGGTTGAATATATGAAAAATGCATATATTTTTGAATATTTAGATGAAAATGATTTTAGAAAAAAAGAAAGATCAGTACGAAAATATAATATGCTTGCTTATAAGAAATTAACATTTAGTTATTATCCAGAATTACGTAAAGGTAACTTTTTAGGAAAAGAAATTGCAAGAAATAAGAAAGATAAAACCATAAGTTACGAACTAAAATTACCGACTGACGAATTATTCGCAAAAGTTCACGGAGAAATAACATTACATTATACTGTATACATAGAAAAAGGTATTATTCTCCTAACAAATATTACACCAGAGGGAATTTTAGATGAAGGACATAGAGCTGAACTTTCAACATATAAAGGTGTTATGATTTCTAAAACAAATCCTGAAAAAGATATGTTTAAAATCAATTTATTAAACAGATTAGGAAAATAATAAGTTGTTTAATATTTGTCAACTTCTTAATAAAGAGAGTTGATATTATAAAGAAAAACAAAATTATAATTAAAAATAATTTGAGAGTGTAAAATAAAGTGTGTAAGTTAGTAAAAAACTACACACTTTATTTTACACTCTCTAAATTTGTGTTAAATCAGCTTTTTTACTTTCATTATAAATAATAAGTGTAGTATTAGAAAAACTGCTAAAATTTAAACAATAGTTTTATAATTATTTTATGAGGTTCGATATAGTTTAAATTTGTCTTACCAATCTTACTAATGATACCATTTATAATTGTTGGAATAGTATTACAAAAATCACATATTATTTCTAATCTTTTCTTTAAAAATCCCCCCCATATCAATTTCTTTTGTTATTACTTTAATCATAGAATCCGACCTTTCTATGTTTTTTTTTATAAAACGAAAAAAACAATCATTTCTGATTGATTCTATATATTAAAGTTCGAACAAATTCATCAATAGTGCAATTGTCGTAGTTATCTACAACTTTTTACCACAATGATTGATATAGAATCAATCACTAATTATAGTTTAACAAAAATGAACAAAGTAGCAACTATCCAATTGCTACTTTCCCATATTAAATAATTTTTTTCTCTACACATTTGCAATAACTTTCTATCTTGTTCTGCAAGTTTACCATATATATCATTTTCAAACACGATACCTCTATCTCTAAATGCAGAATACATATTCTTTATATCTCCATTATTATATTCCCAAACAAATTCTCCATGATATATACTTCTTTCTTCGTTATAAATCCCATATCCATCCCTATCACAAACAGTTAAAAGCATAGGTTTACGATTTTTAGAAATTGCTCTAATTACATCACTACGATCTGCGACATTACCAAGATATTCTATTACACATATACTTCCAAAACTTGTATCATGAGTTTTTACATATTCCTCTAATTTTTCTTCAGTATCAAAATATACACTTTTAAAAGCCCCTGAAAAACCATATAATACCATTTGAGGAGTTGGAATTTCAGTTAATGGGTTTTTTATTAATCAGTTCATCACTTTTGAATATTTGTTATAATGTTTTTGCAATCGGTGATTCATCTTGTTCAGTAATATGATTATATTCTCTTGACCAATATTCCATTTTTTCTTCTTCTGACATTCTCGAATAATCTCCTAAATTCATTATTATCCCTTCCTTGATTACCATAATTATATCACTTTTTTTAATATTTTAAAACGATTTCTATATTTCTATTTCAAAATCATCCTTTCATTGAAACAACAAAAAAGCTAACATTTCTATTAGTAATCTATTACTTACTCGAAAAGTTCGAGTTTCCTATCTATATGGTGCGATAAAAGAGCTTATTTTGAACTTTTATGTAAAAGATGTTTGATAAATATCAAATCCATCAATATTTTAACAAATTCTAATTAAATATGCAAATCTTTAAAATGATTTTTTCGTAATTATAATACTTATTTAAAACTAAAATATTATCTTGTTAATTTTTTTTGTTTCTTAATTCTTTCGAACTCTTTTTCCAATTCCTCGTTAGTTATATTTTCACTATGAGATTTAACAACAATATCTTCTCCCATGAAATACTCATAAGTGCTGTTATACCAAATTCTTCCCCTTATATTTTTTTGCTCTTTTTTTATATTTTCTAATTTCCTTACAACACTTCTTTTTGATGAATCATAAAATGATTCATGACAAAGTGTTAAAACATTTTCATTATCATAATGCTTTTTTATATAATTTATTAAATATTTAAGATGTAACTTTTTAACTTGTTCATTAAGTTGAGGGTAAACTGCTAATGGATGTTTGTCAACATAGCCATAATAATTACAATGTACAAAATCAATTTCACAATCTATAAGTAATTTCCCTAACGAAATAATATCAGCTAGTTCTTCTGTTGGTAAACCTATCATAACTGCTACTGAAATTTCCATATTGGGATGATAGTCTCTCATTAAGTTAACAAAATTTTTAGCCATTTCACATGTATGTTTTTTACCAATTAGTTTTAATAATCGATTCGAACCAGTTTCAAAATATAAGACCATATTTACTAACTTATCACAATTTACTAGTGATTCTAGTATGTCTTTATTAGTTTCACCTATACAATAACCAATAGATAATCCAATATATTTAATTTCATCATAACTATTTAATAAATCAATTACTTTATTTAGGGTTCTTTTACCTTCTAAATCTAATCCGTATTGATTTAAATTTTCAGCTCTTAAAGAAACGCATTTCATTTGCTCTGGGTGATTTTCCTTATACCAATCTAATTTTTCCTTTAAAATTTCAATAGATTGGCTTTCAAAAGGAATATCCATATAAGTTCTTCGACAAAAACCACATTTATTTAAGCAACCATCTACTGGCCATACATTTAATACATTGTTTCGATCATCATATACAACATATTCTTCCTTCATATCTATTTCAAATCTCTTACCAACATATTCTGTAAAATGACTAGGTACATAAGTAATATTTGAATACTTATCATTTATTAGAGCTTTAATATTTGTAGCTTTACCACAAATAATAATTTCAGCATTGTCTTTTCTTCTTTTATTAATCTCTTTTAATTCTTCTAATACTGAATCAGTAAAATCTTGAACCCTTGCAAAAGGATTGGCATACAAAATATAATCGGCTTCTTCTAATGGCACTGTTTTATTCATCAGAGGAGCCATTTGAAAGAAAGAAACCAATTGCTCACGATAACAGTCTTGATAAATATTTCGCTGTAATGGCTCAGCACAAATTTTATATTTATATTTAACATGATTATTATAATCTAAATCTCTAATCATTTGTTCTTTCTCAGATAATAGTAATTCTTTCATTAATCGTTACCCCCTTTTTTTGTTATATTATATACTTTTTTTAATAAAAGTCAAATTGATTATTTTTGGTAATCTTCTGCTTCATTTTATAATCTTCATCATATTGTTGGATAAAAAATTTCAAATTCATACTTTGACTACCAAACAATTTATTAACAATGGTTTTAATGATAAATGGAATCTTATCCATAACCTTTTTGATATTATCTATCAAATAGTCAGTTTTATCTTTTAAATCGTTATACCAATTTTCATATAGATAGTGTTGATTCCTTTCGTAACTTAATTGCTCTCATAATTCTTCCACACTTAGGACATTTTAGTTTTTGTAAAAAGGGATACTCTTTGATTCTCATATAGTTTCTAGAATTCTTTTTCTTTTGCACTTGACAACCTTCCCACATTTCTTTACTAACAATTGGTTCAACCACATTAGAGTAATATGTTGGATGTTTTGTCCTTTTACCATGAACAAAATCCCCTTTATAAATCTCATTTTCAAGTATTGCTAGAATAGTAGAATATCTCCAATTAGTTTTACCTAAAACTTGTTCTTCATTTAAAATATTACTTATCTTT